>UROD01000010.1 GCA_900549365.1 uncultured Rickettsiales bacterium
CGGCGGGTGATGCGATTTGGTTGGTACACGCCAATAACGGTATCACAGAATTGGGCGACAAACTGCGCAATCTGAACGTTGTGGTTTGCAATAACGCGGGAACGTTGTGCTATGATTATTTCAGTGGTGCGCTGGTTGATACAGATGCCGCGTATTTGACGGTGCGTGATACTGATAATGATGGCAAAAACGACAGTATATATTTAGTGTTTGATCCACGTTTTGGCGGGCCAGTAGAAGTGTTCAAAATCCAGCCAATTGTTGGTCGTACCCCAGAACACACCAGCGGCGAATATATGTCTGCGGGCGCGCTGGATAATATGTTGGCGGGTGCTGCATCGTCCAAGGGATTTTATGGACGTCATTCTTTGGAAATGTTGCCTGTGATATTCCGCGGCACAAATCTGGAACAGTTGGGTAATGAACTGTACAACCGTATGGAACACTATGCCACATATCGTGATGGTACGGCGTTGTCACGGTTCAGTCGCTTGGTTCAGCCACGTGAAATTGAACAGGTTGTGGGCAGTATTGTCTTGAATGAACATACTAATTTCCGTTCATTCGAAGACCGTATGTTTGACGAATTTATCTGGAACCGTAACCGTAACCTGAAAAAGGCGTGGGTTGATGCAGAATTTGGTATGTTCAATCAGAAAGTATCCGATGGCAAACGTGTTGATGGCAACCGTATCAACGTTGCGGGCGGATTTGACTGGCAGCATTCTGAAACACTGATTCTGGGGCTGACGGGACGTGTATCGCATATGTCAGCGGACAATTCAGATTCTATGAATTTGGGCTATACAGTTGAACGTCCATTTATCGCTGGCAATGTTGATGTCAAGGTTGCAGATACCAACATCGGTCTGGGTGGGTATTTGATGCAGACCTTGGGCGACAAGACACGCGTTTATGGTAATGCGTTCTTGGATATCCATGTGTTGGATACCACGCGTCACCAGACATATATGAATGGTGCGATTGATGGTACGGGCTATGACGTTGCGTTTACCAGTGAATGGGGCTTGCTGCATGACTGGCTGAACCAGTATGTTGTGGGCAATATGTACGCGCGCGTTGGGTATAACTTTGGATTCTCACTGACGGAAAAGGCCCGTGGTCACGATTATATGGACATGGAATCCGACGGGTATCTGATATTTACACCTGGGTATTCGTTGACCGCGCAAAAGCGTATTTATCCATCGGCATGGTTCCAGATTCGTCCATATGCGACAATCGGAATTGAATACGATGTGTTGGGCGCGCCAGACAACGCGAAATATAAATTCTCGGTCGCAAATTCGTTCACAAAGTACGATATAGATATCGATCCAATGTGGGCGAACATCGGCGGCGGCTTGGAAATGCTGTCGGCGTATGGATTGCAGATTGGGCTGGATTACCGTTACCAGTATAACCAAGATATTCAATTACATAATATCAAGGTTTCTGGTTCATATCGCTTCTAAGAAACACACCCCGCACTGCGGGGTGATTTTTTACGGGTACGTGTCCCGCAGAACAAATAAAAAACGACAAAAAAGAAGAAGGCGAAAGATTCCCTCGGCTGGCGCATAAATGCGCTGTGCCTGCGGGGCACTCGTTCCCGTCCGCTGAAAGCGGACTGCGCTCGCCAAGGGCTCGCTGACTCGTAGTCGAACCAACATTACTGCGTAATGTTCAGGTATCAAATCCAAATTCGCCCAAAACAGCAATAAAAAATGGTGCATAAAGCACCGTTTTTTATTGCTGGTCGGGGCGAAAGGATTGGCTGACGCCGACCTTGGCACATTCGCTGGCGCGAACCGGCATACTGCCGTCTGCCTTGTGCCTGCGGTTCGAACCTTCTTTCCCGAAGGTTCGAATCCCACACACTCAATCGATGAATAAAAAAACGGTATCTGACGATACCGATTTTTTATTCATGGTCGGGGCGAAAGGATTCGAACCTTCGACATCTTGCTCCCAAAGCAAGCACTCTACCAGACTGAGCTACACCCCGAAACGACAACGATTATAACAGTATTTTTTTCAAATGCAAATATTAAAATTTATTTTATGCTTGCCCGTGTGGGGGAAAAACTTATATCATTATATCATAATGTTAAAGTTATTGCATTCTTTGCCAATTTTGTGTGTGTTGTGCTTTGTCGGCGCGGCGGGGGCGGCGACGCGCGCGTCGGACTATGTCAGCGCGAACACATACAATAACATGTATCCGTATATGAACAATGCGATGCGTACGGGACTGAATCCAGGTACAACCCCCAGCCAGCGCGCAAATCAAATTGATGTTTTGGTGCGTACAATTCCGACAGAAAACGCCACGTCCACCAATGCACGTCGCGTGGTTTCGCGTTCCACCACCGCGCGCAGTGCGACCAAGGCCAGCACGACGGGCGCGACCACCAGTCGGCGTGTTGTCGCGCGCAGCGCATCGCGTGGTGCAAGTGTATCGGGTGGTGCAACATCAACGGCGCGCAGTTCGGTTGGAACGGCGTCTGGACGTAACGTTCGTGCGCGCAATATTCGTGGCAACGGCACAATTTCGCGTGATAAAACAGTATCAAGTGCGCAAAATACCGCCACAAACAGCATCAGTGGCAGCCACACCGATGTTACGGCATCACGGTGCTTGGCGGATTACAGTGAATGTATGGATAGGTACTGTGTGCGCGAAAATACCGCGTACAATCGTTGCTATTGTAGTGCAAAGTTGTCCCAGATTGATGCGCAATATCAGCCCGAAATTGACAGTTTGATAAAGAAAATTTTAACTATGCGTGGCACGAATCGCTGGACAGAGGCCGAAATGAACGAATACTGGATGAGTGTTGTCGGCAAATACCGTGGTGAAAATTCGTGGACTAATTTGGACAATGCATTGAATATTGATTGGGCCAGCTTGGAAAGCCGCGCCCGTGGTCAAAACGCGTTTGTAACGGGGCATGATTATTGCATGCAGCATTTGCAGGGCTGTTTTTACATGGCGGCAAATCTGCGTGATATATATCGGTCTGATATTGCACGTGATTGTGCGTCTTATGAAAAGTCGTTACAAAAACTGAAAAATGCAGCAGAAAGTATAATAGGAACATATAAATGAAATCTTTGTTTGGTATAGAATATGGCCGCGGCGCGACCGCGCAGATTGTTTTAGATGGGCCGGCATTGGCCCCTGCGGCGGTGCAGAAAATGTACCCTGATGCAAAATGGACAATGGTTACGGCCGACCCATACGATGCAGATTTGTGGGCACGCGATCGCTTTGGTGAAAATCTGTTGATTCAGAAAAAAATTTATGCGGCAACGCCCGACGCGCCACACGTGATGATTGGGGGTGATCATTCGGTGAACTTTGGACATTTTGCCGCATTGGCGGACAAATTGATACCGGACGATTTGTGCCTGATTTACATTGACGCGCATTTGGACGCGCATACACCGGAATCGTCGCGCGCACAGGCATCGGGCGCGCCACACGGCGCGAATGTCCGCGCATTGGCGGGCGATGGGGACGAACGCTGGTTGGGGTTACAGACACGTGTGCCGGCATTGCGCCCAGAAAATATGTTCTATTTGGCGTCCCGTTCGTACGAACCCGCAGAAATAGATTTTGTGCACCAGAATAATATCTTTATGCGTACGCCATTGGATTTAGACACGCCAGAAAAGATTGATCGCGTGGTGGGTGAAATTTTCCGCCAGATTGATGATCGCCCGTATGTGGTATCGTTTGATTTTGATGCGATTGATCCAAATACATTTGCGTCTGTATTGGTTCCAGAACCAAATGGCATTTCACTGTCTGCGGCGCGCCAGTTGACGCACGCGTTTGCACCTGATGCGCACAGTTTTGAATTTGTGGAATATGCCCCACGCGATGGTGACGTGCAGAGTGCAGATATCGTTCGTGAATTGGTTGGTATTGCATTAGCGGACTGATTTTTCGCATATCAAATTATGTTGATAAATATTGCGGGCCAAATCATCACTGATTTGGCCCCAATCGTTCGCGCGTCCGTATATCGGTATGCATGGCACGCACGTGTTATTCGGCAATGGTATATTTTTCGCGCAAGACGCGACGAATATCGCGCATGCCAGTATGCATAGTTTCTGCATGTGTTTTCTCTGTTATTTTTATTTGTTGTTGTAATTGTTGTGCAACGTCATTTGCCACTGCATTGCGGCATTTGGTGCGTCCGGCATTCCAGCCACAGACATATGCGCCAATAACGATACACACGATAATGAAAAAGATACGTATAAACCTCATCTTAAAATCCTGTTGTTTTTACAAATATATTATTCTATACTGACTACTGAATTCACAGGGATGTGAATTCGGGACTTAGAAAATCCCAATCAGTGCGGTGGTACGCCACCGTAATCCGACCAAGTGCTGTGTTTTACAGCATGTGTTACACATCTCGACACGGCACGTCCGGGTCGGGAAGCCGTTGGTTATATAAAACAGGACTGTGTCCGAATGCCAACGGGGTCTTTCACTGATTGATTTTTCTAACTTCCCGACCACCAAAACTTGGTGGTTTTTTAGATTGGCACGCCCCGCGCGCGCTGTGTGATTAAACATAAAACGAGGGACGAAAAATCATGAAAAACACTTATCTTTTGATGGTATTTGCAATCGTGGCAATCCGCCACGGCAATGCCACCGCAGTAGGCGCTACATGCTTTACCGAAAATTATGATGTTAATGGCGTTTGCACATCGTGCCAAACGGTAGAGCGCGTGATAACATGCAGCGCAAACGAAATATATTGCGATTGCGCATCATGTGACGCCTTGCGAACATTGACAGAAAAGACAATCACAATTTCGGCATCAGAAAGTTATACAATTCATGAATGTATTTTGAATGTGGCACCTATTCGACCGTGCAAGAATTGTAATTCGACCGATTGGGGTGCGCATTCAACAGGATACGAAAGCAAGGTCAATGCGACCTGTAATCATTCTACTGGTGTGTGCACCAAAACAACCGAATATCGTTGCGCCGTTGGATATTACGGCAATTCAACAAACGGTACCAGTGGATGCGATTCGTGTCCTGAATCAGGCATAACCTCCAATGCGGGCGCAACGTTAATAACCGAATGTTATCTGGCGTCGGGTACAACAGGCAGTGATCACACCGGTATGTATACATACGCAGGCGATTGTTATTATGTCGACTAAAAAACGGGGCGATGCCCCGTTTTTTTATTGATTCATGGAATTAAAGAAATCTTCGTTTGTTTTGGTCAAACGTAATTTGTCCAGCAAGAATTCCATGGCCTCCAACGTACCCATTGGGTTGATTATGCGGCGCAAGACGTACATTTTTGACAATGTTTCTTTGCCCACCAACAGGTCTTCTTTGCGTGTGCCAGATTTCGTGATGTCGATTGCTGGATACACGCGTTTGTCGGACAGTTTTCTGTCCAAGATAACTTCGCTGTTTCCGGTTCCCTTGAACTCTTCAAAAATAACTTCGTCCATTTTTGAACCCGTATCCACCAGCGCAGTTGCAATGATGGTCAGCGAACCGCCACCTTCGATATTACGGGCGGCACCAAAGAAACGCTTTGGACGTTGCAATGCGTATGCATCAACACCACCGGTCAAAACCTTGCCACTGGATGGAACACAGGTGTTGTATGCGCGGCCCAAACGTGTGATGGAATCCAGCAAGATTACGACGTCTTGACCGGCTTCTACCAAGCGTTTTGCCTTTTCAATAACCATTTCGGCAACCTGAATGTGACGTGCGGCCGGTTCATCAAATGTGGATGAAATAACCTCGCCCTTGACACTGCGTTGCATGTCGGTAACTTCTTCGGGACGTTCGTCAATCAGCAAAACAATCAGTTTTACATCTGGGTAATTTGTTGCGATGGAATGCGCAATGTTTTGCAGCATAACGGTTTTACCAGTACGTGGTGGCGCAACAATCAAACTGCGTTGTCCTTTGCCCGTTGGGGAAATTAAATCAATCACGCGCGCGGACAGGTTGCGCCCCTTGTCTTTGTCATCGGGCACTTCCATGCGTAACATTTCATCAGGATACAGTGGTGTCATATCATCAAACGACACACGGTGACGTAATTTATCGGGCGTGTCGCCATTGACGCGTTCAATCGTTTCCAATGCGAAATAGCGTTCAGATTCATTCTGGGGGGCTTGGATTTGACCCTCGATATAATCGCCGGTTTTCAGACCGTACTTTTTAATCAAATTTGGCGACACATACAGATCATCTGGGCCGGCCAGATAGTTGCTCTCGGGCGCGCGCAAGAAACCAAAACCGTCTTGCATGCGTTCCAAAACGCCATCACCAATCAATGTAATTTTGTTATCGGCGGCAAAAACACGCATCACGGCAAAGCGCAGTTGCTGCACATTTAACTGTGATGGATTTTCAATACCCATATCTTCTGCCATTTTCAGCAGTTGCTGTGGCGATTTCGCCTTTAATTCATTTACGTGCATAAAATAAATCCTTTTGTGGGGGTGGGCTGAATGCGGGAATCCGCGACCCAATTTGTCTTTTGACCCACTTATTATACGCATTTTATGGCAAAAAGTCAAGAATTGTTATTTTTACTTGCTTTTTCGACATATAATTGCTCTCATTTAGTATATAAGTAAAACAAAGGAAGTGAATATGGCAGGCAGCATCAATAAAGTGATATTGGTTGGTAATGTTGGTCAAGAACCACAGGTGCGCACAATGCAAAGTGGACAAAAGGTTGTCTCTTTCTCGTTGGCGACATCTGACAGATGGCGTGACCGTGCAACTGGTGAACAAAAGGAACAAACCGAATGGCATCGCGTTGTAATCTTTAATCCAAATTTGGCAGAGGTTGCAGAACGCATGTTGCAAAAGGGCACAAAACTGTATTTGGAGGGTTCTTTGCGTACCCGCAAATGGCAGAATCAACAGGGTGCAGATGTGTTCACAACCGAAGTGGTTTTGAATCCGTTCGCAGGACAAATGGTTATTCTGTCGGGTGCCAAGAGTTTGGATTCCCAGAACGTGGGTGGCGATACGTCCGCACCGGCGGCCGCACAGCGCGAAGAAGTTCAGACAACACCGTTGGATGATGAAATTCCATTCTAAGGGTAAAGATTTAATAAAAACGCGCCACTGGCGCGTTTTTTATTGTATTATGTGGGCGCGATGCATTTATGAAAATTTGCCCACTGTTCTGAGCGTGATGCACTTGAAAATTTTATTCAAAAGTACTATAATCACATCATAAACAGGAAAGGGAGTTTGATTATGCCAAAAAAAGAATCTGCTAAAAAATCCGCGCCAAAGCGCGTGCGTGCGTCACGTGTAAAACGTGCGCCGTCTGATCCAATCGCGGCTGCGGTTGAGCGTATGTATAATAAATCTGCGCCATTGTTGGTGTGCGAAGGGTTGCTGTTTGGTATCGCGGCGATTTGGATGTTTATTAAACCAGTTGCGATTTTGAATGCTTTGACATTTATTATCGGGGTTGGATTAATGTTATTTGGTCTGTACCGCGCAATTTCTGGATTTATTGTATCTCGCAATGTCGGTGGCGGCTGGATTGATGTGATATTTGGTTTGGTAAACATTGTTTTGGGTATTGTGTTCTGTGTGTATCCAACGGGGTCGATTATCGGGCTGACATTTATTTTTGTGGTGCTGTTTTTGTTCAAGGCACTGCGTGCGCTGGTGTTCGCAATCAATATGGCGCGCGCCCGTTTTGGTCATTGGGTAATTGATTTGATCGTCGCAGTTGCGCTGGTCGCGTTGGCGGTGGCATTGTTATTCTGGCCATTGGCGGCACCAATTGCGATTGTGTATTATCTGGCCATAACGTTGTTGCTGTATGCAGCATCAGACATCTATATGTACATAGAATTGCTGAAACTGAAACGCAATGTATTGGATTAATAAATCTATGAATAAAACACCGCCCGTTTGGGCGGTGTTTTTTATGGTTTATGCAAAACTTGAAATTTGCCGAAAGATAGTATAGAATATGGGCTGTGCGCCCTTAGCCCAGCTGGATAGAGCATCGGATTTCTAATCCGCAGGTCGCAGGTTCGAATCCTGCAGGGCGCGCCAAAATAAGTAGCGCAGTCACAGGAATTGCACGTTGTGGGGAACTTAGATTCGAACCTGCGACAGGGAGCTGTTCGACCCGACGCAAAAAGGCGGAAACACGCCAGTCGCCGACAGGCGATTTTGCAAGGGCGGCGTCAGCCAATCCTGCAGGGCGCGCCAAGATAAATGCACCGGCGTTGCGCAAATTTTTTTATAATGGGGACGAAAATGGCACAGCAAGATATTGTTGCTTTCTTGGAGAAAAATTACCCGAACGAAAAAATTAAATATTTAGGGCAGGGCAGTGATTCTGATGCGTTTCGTGTCGGTACGCGCGTATTTCGTTTTACCAGTAAAAATATTTCTATCTATGCCAAGGATGCTGATATCTGCCATTTCGTTCAGCCATATGTTGATGTCCAAGTGCCTGATATTCAAATTGTTCATCGCGATGGTTTTCAATATGCCATGCATGAAATGCTGATAGGTGATTCTTGGTCGTGGCACAAGTTTCAATTTTCACCCGCGCGCCAGCGTAATTTGGCGCGGTCTGCGGCGCAATTTTTAGCACAGTTACATTCAATTGATACAGACGCGTTGGTGCGTGCCGTGCCTGCGTTGCGTGAAGGCGTGCCATATATTGATTTTGATGTGGTTGTGGCGCATCTGCGCCCGTTTATGACCGCACGCCAACTACGTCGTTTCCGTGAAATGTATAATCGCGTTGTAAATGCGCCGGTTGCAAAATCTGATATGGTGTTGGTACATATGGGGCTGAAAGGGGCAAATTCTGTTGTGTATCCTGATGGTCGGTTAAAGGGCGTGTTTGATTTTTGTAATTGTGGTATTTATGAACGCGGGCGTGATTTAGTGTTGTTTTCGTTGTCGCGCAACAAACGTTTGTATAACCAATTCTTGCGCGAGTATCAAAAGTTGACCGGTGTGCGCGTATCACGTAAACATATTCGCGAATTGGCTTTGATTGAATTTTTATGGGCCAAGCGCTGGTATATAGGTGATGTCTTTGCGCCGATGGGTGCAAATATTGTGGCGCGTAATGTTGGACAGGTGTTGATGTATTTCTATCATTTGCCAGAAATTACGAAACCATTGGTGCGCGTGTTTATGAAAATCCATGCGCGTATGGTGCGGAAATAGAATTTGTTCCTGTGGCGGTTGCTGCGTGCCACGCGTATAATGTGCATGTACAGAGTTCAAAGGAGAGCACATATGCGCCGCGTTTTTCAATTTATATTTGCGATTATCGTTTCTTTTATTCCTGGGGCGATTGGTAATATATATTCGCCAAATGGGCCGTCTGACGCGTGGTACAATATGCTGAACAAGTCCATTGTGACACCCGATGGTTGGGTGTTCGGTGTTGCGTGGACAACGCTGTATGCGCTGTTGGGAATTGCCTTGTTTTTGGTTATGCGTAATGAACAAACACGGTTGTCTAAAACGCGGGCGTATTTGTTGTTCTTGATTCAGATGGTATTAAATGCGTTGTGGTCATATACGTTCTTTGGCGCGCATATGACAGGGTGGGCATTGGTGGTATTGATTGCGCTGATTGTTGCATCTGTAATGATGATGCGTGCGTTTCGTCCGTTTTCCAAGTGGGCATCGTATTTGATTTGGCCGTATATCCTGTGGATAAGTTTTGCAGCATATTTGAATATAGCAATTGTTTGGTTAAACTGATATAAAAAATCCCACACCAGTGGGATTTTTATATTTTCAAAATTTTGAATTTAGGGTCGCCAACATTCAAATATTTTAACCCCAATTCTTCGACATAATCAGAACTGTAATGTTGTAATAAATCAATATGGCGATTCAATGTGTTTAATTTTTCTTGTTCTGCCATCAGTTGTGTTTCTTCGGTATTCAGACGCCATATGTTCATAATGAATTTCTGGACATTGACCGTGCCCCAAAATATACGTACAAACATAAACAGCGCAAATGCCAGCATCAGGATTCCGACCTTGCCCCGCCAACTGGCAGCCCAAGCGTGCCCGATGAATCCAAAGAAATTTTTGATTTTTTCCCTCATAGATGGCATTATATCATAAATGTTTAGTGATAATCAAATTTTTGCTGCACCATTGGCGGGAATTACCGACAAACCGTTTCGTCGGGTTTTGCGTGCGTTTGCACCAAATGCGCCATTGGTGACGGAAATGATTTCGTGTCATTCATTGGTGGCGGCACACAAAAATTGCCCACGTAATTTTGACAGATATGATGACGAGGGGGCTGTCGGCGCACAGATTTTTGGTGCGGACGTGGCACTGATGGCGGATGCGGCGCGAATCTTGCAAGATGCGGGCGCGCGGTGGATTGATATCAATATGGGGTGTCCCGTGCCAAAGGTTGCAACGCGTGCGGGGGCGGGCGCGTTCTTGATGCGTGATCATGCGTTGGCGGGGCGGATTATGTCTGCGGTGGTGCGGGCGGTGAATATTCCCGTGTCTGTGAAAACACGTTTGGGTTGGGACGACCAGCATCGTGATTGGGCGGATTTGATACGGATTGCGGCAGACAGTGGCGTTAAATTTGCGACTTTGCATGGGCGTACACGTGCCCAGTTATATGTCGGGCAGGCGGTGCACCCAGATGTGTCAGATGCCCCGATTCCAATTATTGCAAATGGCGATATTGCAACCGCACAGGACGCCACTGATATGGAAAAACTGGGTTATGCGGGCGTGATGATTGGGCGTGCAATACTGGGGCGGCCATGGGTCTTGGGGCAAATAGCAGGGCGTGAATGCGCACCGAAAAATATTGGCGATGTTGTGTTGCGTCACTTGCAATATGCGGTTGAATATTACGGGCCGTCGGTTGCGGTGCCGATGTTTCGCAAGCATGCAGCGTGGTATTCTGCGGGCCGACCAAATTCGTCTGATTTTCGCATTCGTGTGAACCAGATAACGGATGCAGATGCGTTGCGTGATGCCATTCGCGAATTTTGGGGTTGCGTTGCCGAAATATAGGTTTATGATAGGATGTAACAAGGGAAAAATAAACATGACAGACATGAATGAAAATAACACAGATGTTCAGGTTGAATTGACGGTTGGTGAAATACTGCGCAACGCGCGTACAACTGGTCGTCGTAAACGTGAAATACCGACTATTTCTAAACAGTTGTGCATTCGTGAGGAATTTTTGCAGGCACTGGAAGATGGTAATTACAGTGCGATTCCAGAACCCGTCTATATTTTGGGTTTTGCGCGTAATTACGCGATGGAATTGGGGTTAAATCCAGACGAAATCGTGAACAAGTTAAAGCACGAAATGGGGCTGTCAAATGAATGCCAGATTTCTGCTGACAAAGAAGACAAGGGCGATGCCCCTGTGGTTGCTGCGTGTGAACAAACAGAGCCAGAACGCGCATCGTTGCGTGAAAAGTTTGCGGTTTTGTGGGCATATGTTCGTACGCATTGGAAATGGTTCACAGCGGGCGCTGTGGCGTTGGTGCTGTTGATAATATTGATTGCAGTTTTGGCGGGTTCAGGGACAAATGACGTTGAAGCACCTGTTGTCACGGATGCGCCAGTTGTCGCAGTTAATACAGAACCTGCATATACTGTCGCTGTGCGTGAACGATTTGGTACGGATAATCGCGCCAAGGCCAATGTTATTTTGCAGGCGAATCGCGATGCCAATGAAACTGGTGCGTGGGTAGAGGTCAAAGATGCTCGTGGGCGCACAGAATTGAGCCGCGTTTTGTTGCCTGGGGACGTTTATTATGTTCCTGCGGGCGGAAAATACACTGCGACATTTGGTAATGCTGGTGGAATTGATATTTGGGTAAATGGCAAACTGGCACCAAAGGTTGGTGCAAATCATGCCCGTAAAAGTGGAATTGTTTTAAGTCCTGAAAAACTGATGGCAACAGCCGAATAAGAACAAATCCCAAGGGCGAAAGAAATTTCGCCCTTTGTATTGAAAAACACAATATTTTTTCTATATTTATCGTTATGAGTGGAATAATTAAAATTCGCGGTGCGCGCGAAAATAATCTTAAAAATATCAATCTGGACATACCAAAAAATAAATTGGTGGTCTTTACTGGCGTGTCTGGGTCGGGAAAATCGTCGCTGGCATTCAACACCATTTATGCCGAAGGACAGCGTCGTTATGTTGAATCGCTGTCGTCGTATGCACGTCAATTCTTGGATATGCAGAAAAAGCCCGATGTTGATTTGATAGAAGGGTTGGCACCCGCGATTTCCATTGAACAGAAAACAACGTCGAAAAATCCACGCTCGACTGTTGGTACAGTGACTGAAATTTACGATTACCTGCGTTTATTGTGGGCACGCATTGGTGTGCCACATTCGCCGGTGACGGGTTTGCCTATTAAATCCCAGACGATTGCCGAAATGGTCGATTGGACGATGAAAATTCCCGCTGGTACGCGAATTTATATCATGGCCCCATTGGTGCGCGAACGCAAAGGCGAATACAAGAAAGAAATAGCATTCTTGATAAAGCAGGGGTATCAGCGCGCCATTGTTGATGGCGAATTGTATGATTTATCGTCTGTGCCAGCGTTGGACAAGAATAAAAAACATAATATATTTGTAATTGTTGACCGTTTGTCCATGCCAGTGGCGGACGCCGACAGCGGTGATGCGGACGAATTTCGCAGTCGTATGTATGCGTCGTTCGAAGGGGCATTGCGCCTTGTTCCTGGGTCAGTTTTGGTGCGTCGTTTGGACACAAACGAAGATACATTGTATTCCCAGAACTATGCGTGTCCGGTCAGTGGTTTTACCGTACCGAAAATTGAACCACGTTTGTTTTCGTTTAATGCGCCATTGGGCGCATGTCCGTCGTGCGATGGTTTGGGCGTACAGTTGAATATGTCGCCAGATTTGGTGATTCCTGACCCATCTAAATCGATTCTGGATGGTGCAATCGCGCCGTGGTCACGTGGTGGAATGCTGAGCCAGTTTGACCATCTGTTGGACGCATTGCACAAAAAATACAAGATTCCATTATCTAAACCGTGGCACACATTGACCGCGGAACAAAAGAATCTGATTCTGTACGGCAGTGGTGATGAACCAATAAAAATCAACTGGAATGGTTTTGTTTATGAAAAACCGTACGAGGGCGTCATTCCGAATATAGAGCGTCGCTGGCGCGAATCGGAATCAGAGGCAATGCGGGCGGAATTGGCAAAATATCAATCAGAAAAACCATGCCCAATGTGTCACGGTAAACGTCTGAATATTCAGGCGTTGTGTGTCAAAATCAATGGATTTGATATTATGGACGCATGCGATTTGGCGGTGGATGATTCGCTGGCGTGGTTCACAGATTTACCAAATCATTTAACACAAAAAGAAAATGATATTGCGCGCGTTATCTTGCGCGAAATTACGTCACGTCTGCAATTTTTGCAAAATGTTGGTTTGGGGTATTTGACGCTGTCGCGTATGGCGGGGACGTTGTCCGGTGGCGAGGCACAGCGTATTCGTTTGGCGTCCCAGATTGGCAGTGGGCTGTCTGGCGTGTTGTATGTATTGGACGAACCGTCAATTGGTTTGCACCAAAGTGACAATGATAAACTCTTGGAAACGTTAAAGATGCTGCGCGACAAAGACAACACAGTGATTGTTGTCGAACATGACGAAGATGCAATGTGGGCGGCGGATTATTTGGTTGATATTGGTCGTGGGGCAGGTGTCAATGGTGGTAATGTTGTTGCCGCCGGCACACCAGCACAAGTGATGAAATGCAAAGAATCGCTGACGGCGCAATATCTGACCGGCAAACGTAAAATCGAAGTGCCGAAAAAGCGTCGCAGTGGCAATGGCAAATCAATCACCATTGTTGGGGCACGTGGAAATAATCTGAAAAATATTGATGTGGAATTTCCGTTGGGTAAATTTATTGCGCTGACGGGCGTGTCGGGGTCTGGTAAATCGACATTGTTGTTGGACACGCTGTACCCTGCATTGATGCGCGCACTGTATAATTCCAAGATTGAAATGGGGGCGCACGACATTATTCGTGGTATGGAAAATATAGACAAGGTTGTTGATATTGACCAGTCGCCAATCGGACGCAGTCCGCGCAGTAATCCAGCAACGTATACAGGTGTATTTTCAAATATTCGTGATTTCTTTGCCGGTTTGCCAGAGGCCAAAGCCCGCGGGTATACGTCTGGACGTTTTTCATTCAATGTCAAAGGCGGTCGGTGCGAGGCCTGTCAAGGTGATGGCCAGATAAAAATTGAAATGAATTTCTTGGCCGATGTGTATGTTGAGTGCGATAAATGCCACGGTGCGCGATATAACGAAGAAACACTGGCGGTTAAATACAAGGGAAAATCCATCGCAGACGTGTTAGATATGACGGTGGACGAAGCGTATCATTTGTTTATCAATGTGCCCCAGATTTCGCGCAAATTGGAATTACTGAAACGCGTTGGGTTGGATTATATCAAACTGGGACAGAGTTCATTGGATTTGTCAGGGGGCGAAGCCCAGCGTATCAAATTGTCCAAAGAATTGGCGGCACGCAGCACGGGTCAGACGATTTATATATTGGACGAACCGACAACGGGATTGCATTTTGAAGATATCAAAATGTTGTTGTCTGTGTTGCATGAATTGGTTGACCAAGGCAATACGGTTATCGTTATTGAACATAACTTGGACGTAATAAAAACCGCGGATTGGGTTATTGATTTGGGGCCGTCTGGTGGTGCGGGCGGTGGTCGCGTAATTGCCACTGGTACACCAGAACAGGTGGCGGCCGTGCCCGAATCGCTGACTGGAAAATATTTGCAACGGTATCTGGACAAATCGCGTACGGTAAAATACAATATTAAAACTACAAAGGAGTAAATATATGTTTGGGTTTGGCAAAAAAAGGAAAGTAGATGTATCTGCGGCGACACCAGAAAACGTTGCAGCAACCGAAAAAGAATTAAAGCAGATGGAAGAAAAAATCCCATCTGGTATGAAAGAAACCGCCCAGCGTATGATGTCAGGTCAATTTGACATGAACGACATGTTGGCGCAATTAAAGCAGATTAAAAAGATGAGCAATTTCAGCGGTCTGCTGAAAATGGTGCCAGGGATGTCGGGTGCAGTCAGTGCAATGAAAGAAAAGATAAAGGACGGCAGTGTTGATGCACAGATTAAAATTCTGGAAGCAATGACACCCGCCGAACGCAGCGAACCAGACAAGGTTTTTGCCAATGCCAAGGCGCGCATTGCTGAAACCGCGGGTTGCACGGTGCGCGATGTTGAACACATCATCAAACAATATACAAAAATGCGTCAACAGATGGCGTTGGTACAGCGTATGGGGGGAATGGAAGCCATCATGGAAAAAATGAAAAAACAAGGAAATTAAAAAATGAAAATAAATTGGAAGAAAATTTTTAACTGGGACATTCAAAGTGTCTCGTATATGGATTGTCGCGTAGAACCAATGTGGCGTGATAAAAATGGCGTTCGTCATGGGGGCTCGATTCGTTCATTATCGTTTTGTGTGAACTATGTTCATCATGGCCAGCGCAAGTTTGTGTTTGATGGTAATGATGAACATTTGTACACAACGTACGGTAATCCTGTTTTGGCCGCCAATGCTGTCCAGAAAACGTACATTGATGCAATGATGCGTCAGCGTGCACGCAAGGCCGCAAGAATGCGCTAAGTTATAATATGAAAATACTTAACAAGAAAATTGCTGCACATAAATCATCGGTCGCGTGGCTGCAACGTCAGGCGTCTGACCCTTATGTTGCGCGCGCCCATCGTGATGGTTATCGCGCGCGTGCGGCGTACAAACTGATTGAAATGGACGAACGGTTTCATTTCCTGAAAAATGGTCAGGTTGTCGTCGATTTGGGTGCGGCCCCAGGGTCGTGGTCGCAATATGTAATGCGTACATACCCGCGGTCGCGTGTGTTTGCAATGGACTTGTTGGAAATTACGCCAATCAATGGTGTGGAATTTTATCAGGGTGATTTTACAACAGATGCTGCGCTGGATTGGCTGGTTCAGAAATTAGATTTGCCGACTGATGCGGCGCAAAATGGCACGGTTGACGTGGTTTTGTCTGATATGGCACCGAATACGGTTGGACATAAAAAGACCGATCATTTGCGTCAAATGGTGCTGTTGGAATATGCATTTGATTTTGCGCAGCGTGCGCTAAAACACGGTGGCGTGTTTGTTGCTAAATCGTTTACGGGTGGTACAACCGGCGAACTGATTAAACAAATAAAGTCAAAGTTTGATGCGGTGCATCATATAAAACCGCCTGCATCGCGCAAGGACAGCGTTGAAATGTTCATTGTTGCAATCGGATATCATGGTTAAAAAAAACGCCCACATGGGGCGTTTTTTATAAGGGTTATTTTAATTTTTCGGCGGCGGTGCGTGCCAATTCATCACAACGTTCATTCATTTCGTCGCCGTTGTGACCGCGTACCCAATGCCAATGAATTTTTATTGCACCCGACAGTGCGTCCAGTTGCATCCATAAATCCTGATTCTTGACGGGCTTTTTGTCCGCGGTGCGCCAATTATTTTTCTTCCAATTTTTCAGCCACGATTGCATGCCGTTTTTAACATATTGACTGTCGGTGTGTAATTCAATTTCGCTGTGCCGGTGTGCAGCGGTCAACGCGCGAATTACCGCCATCAATTCCATACGATTATTGGTTGTGTCGCGTTCGCCACCACTGCGTTCAGCGGTGTTTTGTCCGTTTGTTGCCACAAATGCCCATCCCCCTGGGCCAGGATTCCCAAGGCAACTGCCGTCTGTCCATATTTTTAACATTTTATTCAACCTTGTTTTGTGATATAATAGCATAAAATGAAATTTAATGCCAAACAATTAGCAGAAATGTCCAAGAGTGTCCGCGCATTTGCGTTGGACGCGGTGCGTCGCGCGCGGTCGGGACATTTGGGAATTGTGCTGGACGCCGCCGATATTATCACAATAATTTATGCAAATTTCCTGCGGCGCGGTCAGGACAGATTTGTCTTGTCTGCGGGTCATGGCAGTGCTTTGTTATACGCCACGTTGAAATTGGCGGGCTATGATATCGGTGAACTGGAATCTTTTCGTACTATTGGTGGATTACCTGGGCACCCAGAATACGGCATTGATGGCGTAATGGCGACAACTGGGCCACTGGGACAGGGGGTTGGTAACGCGGTCGGTATGGCGTTGGCGGCCAAAATTCAACAGAAAGATGAAATGGTTTATTGTCTGTGTGGCGACGGCGATTTATCCGAAGGTGTTGCGTCCGAAAGTATCGCGTTTGCAGGACGTTATAAATTAAACAACTTGGTTCTGTTGTGGGACGATAATAATGTCACCATTGATGGTGCAGCGTTGACCGATGTTGATGTTCCTGCGCGTATGCGGGCGGCGGGCTGGCGTGTAATATCTGTGCGTGGCGATGATTTTGATGCGTTGGATGGGGCATTATGCGCGGCGTCAACGTCTGATGTGCCGACATTTGTGCGTTGTCGCACGGTGATTGGACGCGGGTCGTCATTGGCGGGACAGCCGGCGGCACATGGTTTTGCGTTATCTGATTCGGAATTGTTAAAGTTGGTTGCAGGATTCATTTCGCCGATGGGCGAACGTCTGTGGCAATCAGTTGCGAAAAATGCCAATGCGAAATATGTTTTGAATCAACCTGATGTCAGTGTGGCTGATATGCCAACGTTGGATTGCGACAAAGATATTTCAACGCGCGAACTGTCAGGAATTTATTTGCAATCTATGATTGCGGCGGGGGTGCGCTTGATTGGGGGCAGTGCGGATTTATCGCACAGCACCAATGCAAAGACATCTGCGCACCACGATATTACACCGACGGATTTTAACGGCAATTTTATAAATTATGGTGTGCGTGAACACGCAATGGGCGCGATAATGAATGGACTGGCGGCATCTGGCATGCGTCCGTATGGTTCAACGTTTTTGGTATTCAGTGACTATTTGCGTCCCAGCATTCGAATCGCGGCGATGTCGGGGTTGCCGGTAATTTATGTATTCACACACGACAGTGTATGTGTTGGCCCAGATGGTCCAACACACGAACCGATTGAACAGTTGCCGTCGCTACGCTTAATACCGCACCTGAATGTTTATCGCCCATGCAACGGGGCCGAGGTTGCGTACGCGTGGCGTATGGCGGTGTCTGATACGAATTGTCCGTCGTGCTTGATTTTGTCGCGCCAGAAAATACAGCAAATTTCAACACCAGACAACGCCGATATTTCACGTGGTGGGTATGTAATATATCCGGCGGCGACGCGGCGCGTGCGTGCAACATTGTTGGCTACCGGCAGCGAAGTGCCACTGGCGGTTTCTGTCGCCCAAATGTTGGGGCCAGATGTTCAGGTTGTCAGTGTGCCGTGTGTCAGTGAATTTCGCGCCCAAGATGATAAATATAAACAAAAAATCTTGCGCGGGTATGTTGTCGCGATTGAGGCCGCGGCATCTGCCCCGTGGTTTGAATTTGCAGATGCGGTTGTTGGCATTGACAGATTCGGTTTGTCGGGCGATGGTGCGGCGGTATATCGTGCGATGGGCTTTGATGTAGATGCGATTGCGCGCGACATTGCCGAAAAAATAAAATAATCCAAAAGAAAATGTCAGAGTATGAATTTATTTCATCGTGGGGTGAACATATTCCCGTTGTAATTGATACGCGGCGTGGCGTGCGCAATATAACACTGCGTCCAAAAACGCGACCCGTGCGCGAAATTCATATTACAAAGCCGTGGCTGGCAACCGCGTCGTCGGCATTACGATTCTTGGAACAAAAACGAAAGTGGGTCGAACGGATTTATGCCGCTGCGCCTGAAAAATCACATGTGCGTGTGGGTGATACAATTGAATTTCTGGGGCGGCGTGTAAAACTGGTGCACGATGCGTCGCGTCACGCCAATCAATTTATTGTGTGCGCGGATGGCGTGTGCACGCTGATTGTTGGTGGCGATGATGATATGTTTGAACGTCGCGTGCGTGATTTTATAAAAGGTGAATTTCTGTCTGCGGCGCGCGCAATGATAAAAACCGCGCCACGTGAATTGTGGCCAACGCGCGTTGCCGTGCGCGACACGACCAGCCGTTGGGGCAGTTGTTCTTCAACCGGTACAATTTCCTTTTCGTGGCGGTTGGCGTTTGCGCCAACGGACGTAATGCGGTATGTTATTATGCATGAATTGGCGCACAGGGTGCATATGAATCATTCGCCGGCATTCTGGGCAACGGTTGCACAACTATATGGCGACGGGGTGGGGCGCGCAAAGCGGTGGCTGACAGTGCACGGCGCGGAATTGCATGAATATTTCTGAGGAAAATACTTGAAAATCCGCAAATTTCGGCTAGTATCACATCATGATTAAACGCGTAGTTATCTTTTTTGCACATCATCACGCCCTGTGGGGCGAATATTAGCGTTTTGCATTTTTTATGATATAATTGACATTGATATGTCACAGTTTTTCGTACTAAAAAACACAGGAATAAAAAAATGGAATTAAAACCAACAAAACCGTTGTCGGGTTTTATCGAATTATTACCGGCGCAACAGCGTTGCTTTGATGAATGCGCGCGTCGTATGCTGGATGTATTGCGCGTGGCGGGATTTTCCCAGTTGGACCTGCCTGCCATCGAACGGGCCGAGGTTCTGACCGATAAAGATAATTGGGATGAAATTGAAACACAGATGTTTTTGTTTCAAAAGGGTGACACAAAAATGGGCTTGCGCTATGATGGGACGGTCGGACTGTCGCGTTATGTTGCAGGACACTTGAATGATTTGGTGTTCCCGTTTCGTGCATCACAGTTTTCAAAACGTTATCGTGGGGAACGCGCACAAAAAGGGCGTTATCGCGAATTTTACCAGATGGATATGGACATCATGGGTATCAATACACTGTCCACGAATTACGATGCGGAAATAATTTCTGTTATCAGTCGCGCTTTGAAATCTGTGTCTGAGTTTATTGGGCCGGCGCGCGTGCTGGTTGGGTCACGTCCATTCTGGGACGCAATGTTTTCTTATTTGGAATTGTCGGATGCCCAGAAAAAATCAGTATTCGTATTGATTGATAAAAAAGATGCCATGGGCGATGACGAATTTGCCGCCGGTTTGCGTGATGCATTGGCGGACACACGCAAAGAAGACGAAATTAAATCTGTATTCGCGCGTGGATACACCGAATTTGCCGGTCGCACAGATGCATTGGATGCGGCGATTGCCGAACTGACCAACTTTACGGCGACATTGCGTGATATGGGTGTTGATAATGCTGAAATCGATTTGTCGATTGCGCGCGGATTGGCGTACTATACTGGTTTGGTGTTTGAATTCAAATTGATTGAACATCCAGAACTGGGTACGGCCGCGGGCGGTGGTCGCTATGCTGATTTGGCGGGTAAATTTTCCAAGACGAAAATCATCGGCGTTGGTGCTGCGATTGGGTTCTCGCGCATATTTGTGGCGTTGTTGGAATCTGGTCAAATTGACCTGACACGCTTTTCGTCGCCAATTCGTGCCGCGATTTTGGTAATGGGCGCAAATAATGTTGCGTATGCGTCGTCTGTATTGAATGCGTTGCGTGATAATGAAATTGCATCTGTGTCATATTTGGATACGGACAAAAAATTCAAAAATCAGATTGAATACGCCGACAAAATCCGTGCCGATTACAGCATAATTATTGGCGACAGCGAACGCGAATCAAACACGCTGGCGGTCAAAGATATGCAGTCGGGCCAACAACAAACGTTGGACTTGTCGGGCGTAATTAAATTATTAAGATAATGGTATAACTTTATGATAATAGAGCAAAAATTAAAAGACATACAAACGCGTGCGTCGGAAATAGAAGCGCAAATGAATTCTGGCAATGTGTCGGGTGATGAACTGACCAAGTTGTCCAAAGAGTATTCGCGCATATCTGAAATATTGCCTTTGATAAATGAATATTTTCAGACGACGGCTGGCATTGCTGATGCGATTGAAATGCAGCATGACCCAGAATTGCGTTCAATTGCGGTTGAGCAGTTGGCGGAACTGAATCATGTGTTGCCTGAAATTGAAAAGAAATTGCAGATTGCATTATTGCCGCGCGACGATGCCGATGACAACAGCGTGATTATGGAAATTCGTGCGGGCGTTGGTGGCGAAGAATCTGCGCTGTTTGCGGGCGATTTGTATAATCAATATAAATCATACGCGTTGCGTCACGGCTGGCAGGTAGAGGTTATCGAAGAAAACGCAACATCCTTGCGTGGGTACAAAGAAATTGTATTCAAAATCGATGGCGTTGGTGCATATGCGCGTATGAAATTCGAATCGGGAATCCATCGCGTGCAACGCGTGCCTGAAACCGAGGCCGGCGGTCGTATTCATACCAGTGCTGCGTCTGTTGCCGTTATGCCAGAGGCCAAAGATATCGACGTTGTAATTGATGACAAAGATATTCGCATTGATGTATTCCGTGCGTCTGGGGCGGG
>UROD01000011.1 GCA_900549365.1 uncultured Rickettsiales bacterium
TGGCAATCCAGTTTATTTTATGTTGCGCGTAGCGCACACATTATTTTATCGCGACGTAGCATTAGCGGAGACGGATAAATTTTTTGGTGTTGCAATCAGGAAAAACTCTGTTATAATGCGCGGTGTTCGGGTGGTTAGCTCAGTTGGTTAGAGCGTTACGTTGACATCGTAAAGGTCGTTGGTTCGAGTCCAATACCACCCACCACAAATTTTCACCGCAGCGTCGGGCAAGGAATATAAAATTATTGGAAACAGAAACAATGCGAATGCAGAACTAATCTTGAATAAAAATTTCTGACGGGATTCTGTGCGACGCCCCGTTGGGCGTCGCATTTTTATTAAAATAAACGGGGCACAATTTATGACAAACAAAAGCAATAAGTATTTAATTACATCTGCATTACCATACGTAAATGGTGAATTGCATCTGGGGCACTTGATTGGCTGCTTGTTGCCATCGGATATCTATGCACGTTTTTGCCGTGCACGCGGGCGTGACGTATTGTACGTTTGTGGGGCGGACGAACACGGTACGCCGGTTGTTGTTGGTGCGGCGGCAAATGGTATGTCAATTCCAGATTATGCAAACAAATGGTATGAAAAACATTTGCGCGCGGTGCATGATTTCAACCTGTCGTTTGACCTGTATGGGCGCACGCATACAAAATTGCAAGAAAAACTGATTCACGAATTGTTCGCGCGCTTGGACGCCCAAGGATTGATTGAGGAACGCGAAACACTGCAACCTTATTCGGCAACCGATAATATGTTTTTGGCCGACCGCCAGTTACTGGGTACATGTCCAAAGTGTGGGTACGAAAACGCACGTGGCGACCAATGCGATAAATGCGGCGCAACGTACGAGGCCGACGAACTGATAAACCCACGCAGTGCGATTTCAGGGGCGTGTGACGTTGAAATGCGTCCGACCAAGAATTTGTTCTTTATGGCGTCGCGCGTCCAAGATGTGTGGCGCAAATGGTTAAAATCACATGCGCCAAAATGGTCCAAGACCGCCAGCGCGATTGCCAATGGTTGGGCATCAGACGAACTGCGCGATACGTCAATTACGCGCGACCTGCCGTGGGGGATTCCCGTCAACAAACCAGGATATGAAAACAAGGTGTTTTATGTATGGTTTGACGCGCCATGGGGATACATTTCAATTTCCCAGGCCGCGCGTGAAAATTGGGATTCATGGTGGAAAAATCCAGATGCGCACTATGCGCAATTTATGGGCAAAGATAACGTGAAATTCCATGCGGTATTTTTCCCAGAACAACAGTTGGCAATGAACGACAATTGGAAAACTGTTGATATGTTAAAGTCCATGAATTTCCTGAACTTTGAAGGTGGCAAGTTTTCCAAATCCCAGCATCGTGGCGTCTTTCTGGACAGTGCGATTGAAATCGCCCCAGCCGACGCGTGGCGTTATGCGCTGATTGCGTCCGCCCCAGAAACAGACGATACAGATTTCACATTTGCGCGCTTTGCCGACATTGTGAACAAGGACTTGAACGGTATGTTGGGGAACTTTGTTTCACGCGTTTGCAAATTGACTGCCAAGAATTTTGGCACAAACGTACCGGTGGCGGGCACAGTTGATGCAGATTTGAAAAATCAAATTAACGAAAAAATTACAGAATTGACCACGGCACTGGACGCGTGCGAATTTCGTGCGGCCGTTGTTGCGTTGCGCGGTCTGTATGCGATTGGCAACGAATATATGACGCGATGCGAACCATGGACACTGGTAAAAAATGGCGACATGGCTGGGGCCGCCGCAGTGTTGAATCAATGTTTCCAGTTGATTGACCTGTATGCGCGCGTATCTGCGCCATTTATACCAAATGCCGCGGAAAAAATGCAGGGTATATTTGCAGATAAACATGATATGACGTGGCCAGACGCGTTCGAATCCCGTATCGCCGATGGCGCAGAATTTGTCGTACCTGAAAATCTGTTTGCGCGTATTGATGATGAAACAGTAACAGAACTGACCGAAAAATATGCACCACGTGACGAAAACAAAATCGTACCGATTGTGGCGAAAATTGTTGCGGTAAAAAATCATCCAACGCGTGAAAACCTGCATATCTTGACAGTGGACGATGGCACAAATCATGAATTACAAATTGTATGTGGCGCGCCAAATGTGCGTGCGGGGTTGATTGGTGTCTTGGCCCCCGTGGGCGCGACATTGCCAAATATGAAAAAGCCAATATCCCAGCGCACTGTTGCCGGCACAGAATCATTTGGCATGATGTGCAGTGGCGCAGAACTGGGCACAAGCGAAAATAGCGATGAAATTATTGAACTGGGCGCAGACGCCAAAATCGGCGATGCGTATGTGAAATAATATGGAACACGAAAAACTGGTTTTAATGTCATGTTGTGCGCCATGCAGTGCCGGCGCAATTCAACAGTTGGCAAATGGTGAAATTGCGGGCGTGGACGATTTTATCGTGCTGTTTTTCAACCCGAATATTTTCCCAGAATCAGAATACACCAAACGCCTGAATGAACAAATCAAGTATTGTGAAAAACTGGGCGTAAAGTATGCCGTTGGCAATTATGACCATGCAGCATGGCGCGCACATATTGCGGGTTTGGAACAAGAACCCGAACGTGGCGCACGATGCAGCCGGTGTTTCGAGTTTCGGTTTCAATATGCTGCTGCGTTTGCCCGCGCGCACGGATACACCGCGGTGGCGTCCGTATTTGGCGTATCGCGGCACAAAGACCAATCACAGGTTGACGCCGCGGGGCAGGGCGTGCTGGGTGCATGCTATGTACCAATAAAATGGAATGAACAATTACGCCAACAAATTGGGCGCGGGTCTGATTTTTACCGTCAAAATTATTGCGGTTGCGAATTTAGTATTCGCAAAGTATAATTCCCATTGTAATTACAACAAGGATGTAAATATGTCTTCTATTTTTGTTTTCCCAGGTCAGGGCGCACAGGCCGTTGGCATGGGACGCGAACTGTATGAAAACAACGCCGCCGCCCGTGCCGTTTTTGACGAGGTTGACGATGCGCTGGACCAAAAATTATCTGATATTATTTTTAACGGCCCAATGGAAGAATTGACGCTGACTGCGAATGTTCAGCCGGCGATTATGGCAACATCTATTGCCATGTTGCGTGCATCTGGCGAAAAATTACCAGAATATGTTGCCGGCCACAGTTTGGGTGAATACACGGCACTGTGCGCGGCGGGCGCGTTATCGTTACGTGATACGGCGCGGTTGTTGCGACTGCGTGGGGACGCGATGCAGCGTGCGGCACCGGCGGGCACTGGATTGACTGCTGTGATTCTGGGGCTGGACATTGATGTTATTCGTGATTTATGCAATGGCACAGAATGCGATGTTGCAAATGATAATTGCCAAGGTCAGGTTGTTGTGTCGGGCGCACGCAATGCTGTCGAAGATGTTTTGGCACGCGCCAAAGATGCGGGGGCGCGTCGTGCGATGCCACTGGCGTTATCTGTGCCTGTGCATTGTCATATGCAAGAACCTGCGGCCGCAGAAATGCGCGATGCATTGGCGCACATTGATATTAGACAGCCCAGCGCAATATTTATCGCAAACAAAACTGCAAAACCGATGACGGATATATCTGAAATCAAAGATGAATTAGTATATCAAATGACACACGGTGTTCGCTGGCGTGAAAGTGTGATGGAAATGCATAATCTGGGCATAACAGAACAGGTTGAAATTGGCCCAGGTAATGTTTTAACAGGACTGGCGGGCAGGGTATGCCCAGAAATAAACGCAAAGAAATTGGAGATATAAAAATGTTTGATTTAACAGGACGCGTTGCGCTGATTACGGGTGCAACAGGTGGTATCGGTGGTGCAATTGCACATAAAATGCGCGCAGCGGGCGCAACTGTTGTTGTATCTGGGCGCAATATCGCAAAACTGGAATCTGAATTTGGTGGCGATGGGTTTATTAAACTGCCATGCGACCTGTCGGCGGACGGTGGCGCAGTTGAATTGATTATGAACACTATTGAGGCCGCGGGTAAAATCGATATTTTGGTCAACAACGCTGGTATTACCAAAGACACACTGTTGATGCGCATGTCCGACGAACAATTTGATGATGTTATCAATACAAATCTGCGCGCATGCTTCAAGATGTGCCGTGCGGCGATTATGCCTATGATGAAAAATCGTTTTGGTCGTATTATAAATATGGCATCTATTATCGGTGTTATTGGCGGCCCAGGTCAGGCAAACTATGCCGCATCCAAGGGTGGTATGATTGCAATGACAAAATCCATCGCGGCCGAGGTTGCATCGCGCGGCATCACCGCGAACTGCATCGCCCCTGGGTTTATTCAGACACCAATGACAGATGTATTACCAGATGAATTAAAGAAAACTTATCTGGCCCAGATTCCGGCTGGTCGTTTTGGTACGCCTGATGATATTGCAAACGCATGTGTGTTCTTGGCGTCAGACGAGGCATCATATATCAACGGCCAGACGTTAAATATAAATGGTGGTATGGGGCGTTTTTAATAAATGACCGAATTTGATGTTATTGTTATCGGTGGCGGACACGCCGGCGTCGAAGCGGCGGCGGCATCTGCACGTCGTGGCGCGCGCACATTGTTGCTGACCTTGCGGAACAGCGATTTAGGTGCAATGTCATGCAACCCCAGCATCGGTGGCCCAGGTAAATCGCAAATGGTTGCGGAAATCGACGCAATGGGCGGCGTTATGCCACGCGCAGCGGACGCGGCGGGGATTCATTTTCGAACCCTGAATGCATCACATGGTGCGGCCACGCGCGCATTGCGCGCACAGATTGACCGCAAATTGTACCACAACGCGGTTGTGAAAATTTTGTCGGAATTACCAAACCTGACAATATATTTTGACAAGGTTGTTGCGCTGGATTTACAAAACAAAGTTGTAAATGGCAAATATCACGCAAAGGCAATCGTACTGACCACGGGAACGTTTTTAGGGGGGCTGGTTACGCGCGGCACGGAAAAGATTGCGTCGGGCCGCCTGCAAGATGATGGCACATACCAAGAAAATGATACGGTTATTTCGGGCGTGTTGCGCGAAAATGGTTTCAAATTATTACGCCTGAAAACGGGAACGCCGGCGCGCATTTATCGCGACAGTATTGATTTTTCCGTATGTGAATTGCAGGCGGGCGACACGCCGCACGATTGGTTTTCCGCGCCAAACGCAGACAATAATTATTCTGCGGTATGCTATATCACGCATACAACCGAAAAAACGCACCAAATTATTCGCGACAATATCGGCAATGCCCCAATGTACAACGGCGACATTCGTGGTACAGGCCCACGTTATTGCCCCAGTTTAGAAGACAAGGTTATGCGTTTTCCAGACCACACGTCGCACCATGTATTCTTGGAACCCGAAGGGCTGGACAGCGATTTAATTTACCCAAATGGCATTTCAACCAGTTTTGGTGCAGATATCCAGGACATGTGGATTCGCACAATCCCAGGGCTGGAAAATGCGCGCGTGGCGCGTTATGGTTATGCGATTGAATACGATGCGATTGATGCGCGCGCACTGAACAGTAATTTGGAATCACGCGACACATCGGGCGTGTTCTTTGCTGGACAAATCAATGGCACATCGGGCTACGAAGAGGCCGCCGCCCAAGGCATCGTTGCTGGCGCAAATGCGGCCGCGTTTGCACTGGACGCGCCGCGGTTGGATTTGAATCGTACAAACGCAATGATTGGTGTGTTGATTGACGACATTACAACATTGGGTGTGGACGAACCATACCGTATGTTTTCATCACGCGCGGAATATCGGCTGAACCTGCGCGCAGACAATGCGATTGCGCGTTTGGGTGATATGGCGGTGGGGTGCGGGTTGATTACGCCCGCAGCTTTCGATGCCAAGATGGCGTTGCACGCGGCGGAAATAGATGAAAATGATAAATTCTATGCGGGGTATATTGCACGCAATGCGCGCGAAATTGCGTCTGTGCGTCGCGACATGGAATTAAAGATTCCCGCAAACATTGATTATAAAAACATGTCGGGCTTGACCAACGAATTGATTGAAAAATTGACCGCAACGCGGCCGGAAAACATTGCCGCACTGTCACGAATCCCAGGAATGACACCGGCGGGTATAATGGTCGTAATGCGCAAAATAAAATGTTAAAAAACACCGGCAAATACCGGTGTTTTTTTGTATATTTATACGTGTTTATTTTGCACGCAACAGGTCGCAAAACACACGCATATTCGTCAATAATTTGATTCTTTTAATTTCTTTTTCTGGTACACGCAACATTTCTGTATGACCACACGCCACAGAACAAATTGGCCAATAGTTTATGCGCATTTTTCCAATATATGCATAATATGGTTCACCGCCGTTATCCAATGGTATGTCGGCATCGCGCAACATTTGTTTCAGACATTTTACGCCCATTTCTGTTGTAGGCGCAGGAATACCATTTACAAAATTACGATATGTTTCAGTTGTTTTGAATGAACTCATCAACAAACCCTTTGTTGTTCTGAAATAACAATAACAAACACTTGTGCCAACAACAACTAAAATAAAATGTGGAAATTAGTTTTTACATATACTATGATTATGCACGCCGTGCCGGTGTAGCTCAGCTGGTAGAGCATCTCATTCGTAATGAGGGGGTCGTAGGTTCAAGTCCTATCACCGGCACCAGAATTAAAAACCGCGATTTTTATCGCGGCTTTTATTTTATCGTGTATGCTGGGGCAATTTCTTTGCGCCACGCGGCCCGCCCGCCGCTTTGGCCATGCGGGCGTTATAATTCTGTTGCTTTTTTTGCGCCCAATTCATGATATAGACAATATCGTCATATGGAATGGTTGTGACAATGTCCAATGGACGGGTGTAACCAACACGATACCACTGTTTATTCTCGTTGCGGTTAAAACGCCATTTTTCCGTATTTTCTTCGACATAGATATCGCCAGTTGCGCCATTTAACATAATAACGTTTTGTGGCGTTACAATACCCATCAATTCCCAACCGTATTGGGGGTTGGCCTCTATAAACGTCAAATTGCCCGTATATTTGTTCACCAAGTCCTTTAATACCCGCGCGCCGGAACGTTGCAGGTGTTTTATCAACAGACGCTGTTCTGCGTCTGAAAATTTATTTTCCATTGATAAATCCTTTGATTCATATAGGTACAATTATATCACAATATGTGGCATACACAAATATGTTGATTTTCTGGCAAATTCATTGTATAAATTTGTCCGTAATGAAACAGACAGCAATAATTATTATTAAATAAACCGGCACTGCGCCTTTGGCGGTGGCTGGGGCGCATATGCGCCTGTTTTTTTTAATAAAGGCATAAACAAGACAAAAGAGGACACAAAACATGGCATACCCAAAGACCGATCCACGTGCTGATTTTACCGCGCTGGAACACCAAGTTCTGGAATTTTGGCGCAGCGACGATACTTTTCACAAATCGCTGAATCAGACAAAACTGGGACATCCGTTTTCATTCTATGACGGGCCACCGTTTGCAAATGGGTTGCCGCACTGGGGGCATTTGGGCGTATCGGCGGTCAAAGATATGATTTCGCGTTATCAGACAATGCGCGGTCGTCACGTTGTGCGCGAACTGGGTTGGGATTGCCACGGGTTGCCTGCGGAATCATCTGTTGAAAAAAAGCAAAAACGCCAAGCAAAAGATATTGTTGCAACTGATGGTATTGCGGCATTCTGTGATATGTGTCGCGCAGACGTTATGACATATTCCAACGAATGGCTGAAATTTATTGAACGTATTGGTCGTTGGGTTGATGGTGGTAATGACTATGGTTATCGCACCATGGACAAAAATTATATGGAATCTGTTATTTGGGCAATCAAAGAATTACATAACAAAGGTCTGTTATATAAAGATTATCGCGTAAATCCATTTGATTGGAAACTGGGGACAGTTCTGTCTAATTCAGAGGCGTCCAGTGAATACCAAGACGTAACCGATGACGCAATTACTGTGTGGTTTGAACTGAAAAATGGTGACCGTGCATTGGCGTGGACAACAACGCCGTGGACGTTGCCTGCAAACAGCGCATTGGCGGTGAATCCTGATATGAAATACCTGCGCATGCAGGACGCTGATGGGGCAATTTATGTCATTGCTGAATCGCGCCTGTCGGCATATGAAAAACAATTTGCAAACGCGACACAGATTGGTGAATTATTCGGTCGCGATTTAGTCGGCTTAAAATATACACCGTTGTTTGATTATTATGCAGGCACATCTGATTTGTTGTATCAGGTAATTCCGGCGGACTATGTTTCTGATGGCGATGGTACAGGTATTGTACATATTGCGCCCGCATACGGCGAAGACGACTTTTGGGCGGCGAAAAATATCGACGCAAAATTCCCAGTAATTTTGAATGTTGATGACTATGGAAATTATACCCCTGATGTTCGTGATTGGGCGGGCGAAAATATTTTTGAAGCAAACCCAAAAATTATAACGTACCTGCGCGAAAATGGTCATTTGGTAAAAAAAGAACAACATCGTCATTCATACCCATATGGCCCACGCAGCAAAGAAAAGTTGATTTATCGCGCAACTGATTCTTGGTATATCGATGTGCCAAAAATCCGCGAACGTTTGGTTGAAATAACAAAAACACAAACCAAATGGACATCGGCGGGCGACCGTTTCTTGACATGGATTGAAGGGGCGCGCCCATGGTCTATTTCACGTAACCGTTTCTGGGGAACACCACTGCCGATTTGGACACGTGATGGCGAATACAAGATATTTGGTTCAATCGCAGAAATCGAAGAATTTTTCGGTGTGGAAATCAACGACCTGCATCGACCAACATTGGACGCATTGGAAAAAGATGGGTGGAAGCGTATTCCTGATGTTTTAGATTGTTGGGTTGAATCGGGGTCTATGCCATTTGCATCATTGCATTATCCGTTTGAAAATGCCGACAAGTTTGCGGCAACTTTCCCAGCCGATTATATTATCGAAGGTCAAGATCAAACCCGTGGTTGGTTTTATTCGTTGATGGTAATGGCAACTGCATTGTTTGATAGCCCTGCGTTTCGCACGGTTTCGGCAAACGGTATGATTGTTGATGAACACAAAAAGAAACTGTCCAAGTCCATTGGTAATTTTGTAAATCCCGAAGAACAAATTGAACAATCGGGCGCAGACGCTGTGCGCTTGTTCATACTGGGGTCTGGGTTTATGAAGGCCGAACCAGTATCTATTGATATGGCGGGCAAGGTATTCAGTGATGCAACAAAAACAATTTTGACACCGCTGTGGAATGCATATCATTTCTTTACGTTGTATGCAAATGCCGGCAACGTTGTTGCAACGGGCAATTACAGCACAGACAACGTATTAGACAAATACATTGTTGCCGAATTAAACGAACTGATTCGCGTTGTTGGCGCGGCACTGGACGAATATAAACCAGATGTTGCAATCAAAGAATTTGTACGATTCTTGGACGTATTGAATAACTGGTACATTCGTCGTTCGCGCGCGCGTTTCTGGGACGAAGATGCAGATGCATTCAACACCCTGCATTATGTGTTAGTGACGGTTTGCAAATGTATCGCACCATTCGCGCCATTTATCAGTGAATATATTTATAAAAACCTGACGGGGGCAGAATCGGTACATTTGGAATCATTCCCTGTGGCGACGGATGCGGACGAAAAAATTGTATCTGATATGCGTCATGTGCAATCGGTTGTATCGGTCGGGAAACAGTTGCGTGAACAATACAAACTGCGCAATCGTTTGCCATTGGCCAAAATCACGATTGCTGGTGGCGACCTGCACGCGTATGCAGATATTATTGCCGATGAACTGAATGTAAAGCATGTCGATTTCACACCAAATATCAGTGATGTTGCCGACAGTTTTATTTACCTGATTACGCCAAAGATTGGCGCGCGTTTGGGCGGCGCATTGCGCGAAATTATCCCAGCGGTAAAGCAGGGCAAATATGAATTTATGGGCGACAAACTGATTGTAGCAGAGCATGCCCTGAACCCAGACGAATTTGAAAATCGTTTGACGGTGCGTGATGGTATCACGGGTGCAGCATTGCCTGATAATACATCTGTGGTTGTATTGGACACAGAAATCAATGCCGAATTAGTGGCCGAAGGGTTGGCCAACGATGCGTTGCGCTTTATCCAAGATATGCGCAAGACCGCAGGTTTAGACGTATCAGACAGAATCAAACTAACATACAGTGCCGCGCCCGCATTGGCGACGGCGATTGAACAACATCGCGCACGCATTATGTCCGACGCGTTGATTGTTGATATGTCATGCGGCGACGGCGATTACGAAACTGAAATAGAAGGGTACGCGCTGTCTATCGGTATAAAAAAGGCATAATATGACGCCGACACAATATTTTACCGCCGTGCCAAAATGTCTGAATATGGACATTCGTTCGGAATTATATTCTGTAAATGAATTTACATTTGCAGTGGCGGTAATATTGTCGGCACAGGCAACCGATAAAAAGGTGAACGAGGTTACACCCCAACTGTTTGCCATTGCACCAACGCCAGCAAAAATGATTATGCTGGGGATTGACGGATTAAAGCAACATATACGTGTTATCTCTTTTTTCAATAACAAGGCAAAAGGTATTATTCGTCTGGCGGCCCAGTTGATGGAATATGACGGTAATAATGATGCGGACTATAAATTTCCGAAAAAATTTCATAATCGCGATGAATTGATGAAATTGTCCGGCATCGGTCAAAAGACCGCGAATGTTATTATGAACGTACTGTGGGGTGCGCCAAACATTGGTGTTGATACGCACGTTTTCCGCAATGCACACCGATACGGCTGGGTTGGGGCGGATGCAAATACACCAGAAAAAGTTGAACGGGAATTACTGAAAATAATTCCAAAAAAATATCACGCAATCGTAAATCACGTGATGGTTATGCACGGGCGATACACATGTCGCGCATTGCGTCCAAAATGCGCCGAATGTCCGGTTGCAAACATATGCAATGCACCTGATAAAACGATATAAAAAATATTAAAAAAGGCCGGCAAATGCCGGCCTTTTTTTTTACTTATCACGAATGCGCGCATTACACGCGGTTTCAACATTTTTTATAACCGCATTTTGCAATGAAATTAAATCGGTATCTGACATATTGTCAGTTGGCACGATTGTAATTGCAATCGCAATAGATTTGTTGCCGTCCGGCATATTAAACGCATCAAACACAACCGCATCTGTGATACGCTTGTCCGCACCGCGCGCCGCAGACACCAATTTTTCAGCCGGCATATTGCCGTCAACAATAAATGCAAAATCGCGCGATATTGGCTGGAAATCAGACAACTGAACCTCGCGCTGTTTGCGGGGTGCAGGCAGGTTTGCAACATCACCAACAATCGCAACCATAACATTTGTCTTGATTTTCAACGCACGTGCAACCATTGGTGACAGTTCACCAAATTCGGCTATTTTCTTTTTACCCTGATAAATTGCGCCGTATCTGAATGGATGCGCCCATTGTGGTGCGTTTTCGGTTGAAACCGTAAACCGCTGGCCATGCATCAGTGCAATCAAGTCCGCCTTGACATCATAGATATCATATGCACGATTACGACCCGACCAATGACGCGGTGCGTTTGCGCCGGCACGAACAATACAAAACTGTGTATGTTGTGCATTTGGCGTGTCGCCGTCAAACACCGTGCCCAGTTCAAACATTGCCAAATCCGCATAGCCACGTTTTTCATTGTTTGCAATAAACTGTAACAGATTACCCAACAATGAATTACGCACTGTATCCATATCAGCGATAATTGGATTTGCAACCGTGACCGACGGTTTATCAGACAGTAATTTTTCAACACGTGAATTACCGAATCCAAATGACTTTGCCTCATACAAACCACGTGCAGCCAATTCTGATTTTGTATTCAGGTAAAAATCATTATGTGGTGCGGTTGCCGTTGGCGTATGCGTTGACGCCGCCGCTAATTTATCATATCCATATATGCGCAATAATTCCGCAACCAGATTTTCTGGGATTGTGATATCAACACGTGCGGCGCGTGGTGTAATTTTCCACGTATTGCCTGACGCCGAAACTTTGAACCCCAACTGTTCAAATATCGCACGTTGGGTTTCCGCCGGCATATCAATACCCGTCTTGGCCAAGAATAAATCAGGCGAATATTTGATTTCGTGCGTGCAATCTGGGATTTTACCTGCGATGCCAACACCCGTGATTTCACCACCACACGCGCCCATAATAATACGTGCCGCACGTGCCAGCGCAACGCCTGTAATTGTTGGGTCAATACCGCGTTCATAACGATATGATGCATCGGTTGACGTACCTATACGTTTTGCTGATTTGCGCACAGATACCGGATTAAAATACGCACTTTCCAAAATAACATTTTTGGTTGCGTCTGTTGTTGCACCACGCGCACCACCAATCACACCCGCCAATGCCAAGATACCATCGTTATCGGTGATAACCATATCATTTTCGGTCAATTCGTGTTCGTGCCCAAACAGGTCTGTGAATTTTTCGCCGTTTTTCGCCATGCGCACAACGATGTCGCCATGAACCGTATCGGCATCAAAGCAATGCATTGGCTGCGCCATATCGTAACAGACATAGTTTGTCGCATCGATTGGTGCGTTTTTAGGATTGATACCAATCGCCGCCAGACGTGTGGCAATTTTCTGATTCGATGGGCGCACCGTGATATTTGAAATTTCACAGAACTGATACACCGGACATTTGTCTGTTTTAATAATCACATTACGCGATGTTTTTTTAGGTTCCAGTAGCTCGTCGTGTGGCGCAATATATTCGCCAATACCCGCGGCCGCCAAATCGCGCGCAACCCCGCGCACCGCCAGATAGTCCGGACGGTTTGGCGTAATACCCGCATCAAATACGGTTGGCATATCCATTACAGGCGCACCAATAACCGTGCCTGCGGGCAATTCCATAATACCACTGTTGTCATCATTGATGCCCAGTTCCGCACCACTGCACATCATGCCGTTTGACATCACACCGCGCAGTTTTCCGGCCTTGATTTCGTGTCCCTGAATAACACACCCTGGACGTGCCAGCGCAGAAATCAGCCCCACGCGCGCATTTGGCGCACCACATACAACCTGACGTAGCGCGGACGTGCCATCATCAACCTGTAATATATGCAGGTGGTCGCTGTCTGGCATTGCATCGCATTTTATAATTTTTGCCGCAACAGGCGCGGTTGGAATTATTAAATCTTCAACCTCTAGCCCTGTACGGGTCAGGGTATCTGCGATATCTTGTGCAGATGCATTTGTTTTCAAATAATCTTGTAACCAATCCAATGTCCATTTCATAACATAACCCCCACATTAAATATCTGCGTTTTCCAGCCAACGAATATCACCATCATAGAATTGGCGAATATCGTTCAGACCGTATTTCAACATTGCTAATCTGTCCCAGCCAAATCCAAATGCAAATCCCTGATATTCATCTGGGTTTATGCCACAGTTGCGCAGAACATTTGGGTGCACCATTCCAGCCCCCATAATTTCCAACCACTTTTTCCCCTGCCACAACAGGTCGATTTCAATACTGGGTTCGGTAAATGGAAAATATGACGGACGAATACGCAATTTAACATCATCGATTTCAAAGAATCGTTGCAAGAATGCCTTGACGTCACCAATCAGGTTTGACATTGTGATATTCTTGTCGATATACAACCCTTCGATTTGGTGGAACATTGGCGCGTGCGTGGCGTCCATTTCCTTGCGATATGTTGCACCAATACCAAAAATTTTAATTGGCACCCCCAGTTCTTCCATACTATGAATCTGAATAGCCGATGTTTGTGTGCGCAACACATTACCGTTTAATAAAAAGAAACTGTCCTGCATATCACGCGCAGGGTGATATTCCGGTGTATTCAGTGCGGTAAAGTTGTGCCAATCATCTTCGACCTCGGGCCCGATGCGCATAGTATAACCAAACGATTCCAGAATTTTTGATATATCTGCCAATGCGCGTGTCTGTGGATGCAGCCCACCACGTGATTCTGGCATTGGATTTAACGTTGCATCCAGTTTTTGTGCAGACAGACGCGCCATCATATCCGCATTTTCTATTTCTGTTTGGCGCGTTTTGAATGCCGCGCGCAGGTTCGTATTCTCAGCATTTAACGCCGCACGCGCATCATTATCCAAATCACGCATCTGTTTTAATTTGGCCGTCATTGTACCATTTTTGCCAAATACAGACGTGTACAATGCCTGTAATTCGTCTAAATTGTTTATATTTTTAATCTGTTCCAGCATATCTTTACCTTTGTAAAACAAATAAAAGCCGTGTGTTCACGGCTTTTATTATGACAAAACAAATACCTGCCGCCAAGGGTTATTTGGATTCGGCATTGTTAAATCGTTTTGCAACCTCGACCAATTTGGCGAAGTTTTCGTCCCCTGCATACGCCATTTCTGCCAAGACCTTGCGATCCAAGGCAACACCGGCCTTTCTCAGACCGTTCATAAACTGGCTGTATGTCATGCCGGCATTACGCACAGCAGCGTTGATACGGACAATCCACAGACCGCGGAAATCGCGTTTTTTCGCACGACGGTCACGGTATGCATACTGGCCCGCTTTTTCCGTTTTTTCACGGGCGGCACGGTATGTTGTGCTGTGGCGACCCAGATACCCTTTGGCACGGGCCAAGATTTTATTATGTTTCTGTTTAACGGTTGTACCGCGTTTTACTCTTGCCATCTTAACACCCCTTTACTTATTTCAAACCATATGGGGCCAAGATTTTCGCCTGACCTGTCATGTTTTCGTTCAGATACTGTGGTTTAGAACCCGCATTGTTTGCACGTGCAGATTTGTGACGCAACAGTTTCTTGTGGGCGTTACGGGCAACACGGATTTTACCGGTTGCAGTCATAGAAGCGCGCTTTTTCAAGTACGACTTTGTTTTTAATTTTGGCATTTTTTCACCTTTTTTTATGTCCTGATGGCAATGCCTTTGCCATTTCGGACTGTTTCAACACGGCTCTATTTTGGCATAACATAATAAAAAATCAAGTTTTTATTGAATGTTGGGGTTTTAGTGGCTAAACTGGGGGGCGATGAACCAGAACAAGTTATCTTCGCGTGTGCGTACATTGATTAAATCCGCATTTGCGGCGGCGGCATTGCCGATTTTATTCATATACATTATGATTGCAAAGCCGGATTACAGAATTATGAACGCCATGGGACATGTTGTTGTGCCGGTGGCACACGCGGTGGGCGATATTATCACATGGCCAGTACGCGCCACGGGCAATCTGATTTCTAATATTCACGAATTGGCAAATTTACGCAGTGAAAACGAAGAATTACGGGCGCGACTGGACGCGGCATTGGCGGACAAGGTATCGTGTGATATTGCCCGTGGCGAAAACGCAAAATTACAGCATGAACTGGACGTTGTGCGTGCACAACCACGTACAACTATTCTGGCCGATGTTATTCACGACAACGCTGCATTCCATCATAATACATTTATTATAAACAAAGGGGTGGGCAGTGGCCTGTCAAACGGCATGGTTGTTACGTCCACTGATGGTTACTTGGTTGGTATTATCACCGATGTTGCACCAACGTTTTCGCGTGTACGGGCATTGACTGATTCTGATTCAAATATTGCCGTACGTGTTGTTGGTACGGGTGTTTATGGATTTATGGCCGGCAACGGTGGCAGAATGCCAACAATGGGATTTTTCAGCGACCCTGAATTTCAAGCGGCACGCGGAATCAAATTGGTGACCAGCAATATCAGTGGTATTTTGCCGGCTGACATTCCCGTTGGTACAATGGTCAACGACAGTGATGTTAAAACCACACCTGTATCGCAACTGACGCGTGTTATGGTGTTGGAATTTGATAACACAAACAAGTATAAATGAATATAAATGTTCTGAATTTTTTGCGTCGCGCGTGTCCATATCTGTTATTGGTTGCGTTGTGGCGTCTGGCCGTACCCGTATGGAATCCAGCGGGCATTTTGGCATTGATTCCGATATTTTATTGTTCGTTTGTGCGTCCTGTGCCATGGTTTGCAGGACTGTCTGTGATATTTTGTTTTTTGATTGATTACAGTTCTAATACTCTGTTTTTCTGGACATCGTTATATTGTTTGATATATGCGTTGAATGGGTTCCAGACGTTCTTTGACCTGCCACGCGCACCAAATAATGCGCTGATGCCATTTTCGGTATTTGTTGGTACAGGAATTTTGATTCTGTTTTTTGCACATATTGGTTGGGCAAATCTGGGACGCGACGTATGGACGTTTATATGGTTGTGCGCACTGTACCAACCCATCACCATTTTAATTGCGAGGGCACAAAATGATAGATAAAGAAGTTGCCCGCACATTTGACCGCCGCGCCGCACTGTTTTTAACAAGTGGTACGATTTTGACGTCTGTATTGATTTTGCGTATGTTGCATATGCAGGTCTTTAACTATCGTGAATACACCGCAAAGAGCGAGAATAATTCATATCGTATCCAGATGAATATGCCAGAACGTGGCAAGATATTATCCCGTGGTGGCGCGTCTATTTCCCGCGATATGCCTATATACAGAATATACATTGTTCCCGAAGAAGCACCTGATGTTGATGCGCTGGTTGATATTGTGGCCGGTGAATTAAACCTGCGGCCAAAACGTATAAAGAAAATTCGTGAAAAAATCAGACGTCAACCACGTTTTCAGCCAGTACTGATCAGTGAAAATACCAACTGGGCACAACTTGCAGGACTGCAAGCGAAAAATCTGGCGGGGTTACGTGTGGCCAGTGGTTATGCCCGTGTATACGAACTGGGGCCGGCAGGCGCACAGGTATTTGGTTATGTCGGCGCGCCCAACAAACCTATTGCCAGCGCACCATTTTTTACAACAGGAATTACAGGGCTGGAAAAACGATTTGATGACACTTTGGCGGGCACAGCGGGCCAGACCGTTATGATTACCAATGCGGTTGGACGCGTCACTGGCGAAGATAAA
>UROD01000012.1 GCA_900549365.1 uncultured Rickettsiales bacterium
TCGTTTGGATACCAAGGGGCGTATTTCGGTACCTGCCTCTTTCCGGTCTTCGGTGTCCAATGAAAAATTTGCGGGCGTTGTTTTATATCGTTCTTTTACCCATAATTGTATCGAGGGGTTATCCATGTCGCGTATGGAACAACTGGCGTCTGCAACCGATAAAATGGGCGTATTTGATGACACATTGGACGACTTGTCCGCAATGTTATTTGCTGATGCGCGACCATTGAATTTTGATGTAACAGGACGCATTGTTATTCCCGCCGATTTGTTAAAGCATGCTGGGATTACTGACCGCGCGATATTTGTTGGTCGTGGCAACAGTTTTCAAATATGGAATCCTGACGCATTCCGCGCCGCCCAAGAAAAATCGTTAAGCAATTTACGCACCACGCGCCCGAACCTGAAAATTAGCGAATAAAAACGCCCCATAAAGTTCAAATGTTGTGCGCCTGTGGCGCGACATTATTCACTGGATTGCCACGCCGCGCTCGCAATGACAGGGGTGTTTGTGGGGGAATAAAAAACGGGGCGATGCCCCGTTTTTTTATTGCTCTGCCTCTATCTTGAATTCGTCACGGATTTTTGAAACCGACGCGGCCCGCTGGCTAATCAAATCATTCAGATTTGCATTCGTTAAATCTGTCGCATATTTCAGCGCATTCGCAAACGCCAGCGCATCACTGTTACCATGGGTTTTGACCGCGAACCCTTGCAGCCCCAAGAAAACCGCGCCCGCATATGAACGTGGGTCAATTTTATGTTTCAGTCGTTTGAACACATGTACCAAGAAAAACGCACCAATCATTGCCAAAATGGATTTTTTCAGATTATCCACCAACACGCGTTTAATCAGTTTGGCTGTCCCCTCGACCGTTTTCAAAACGATGTTGCCGGTAAATCCGTCGGTAACAACAACCTGAACATTACCGCCGCTGATATCATTCCCCTCTACAAAGCCGATATATTCATATGGCAGTTCATCTTTGTGTTCGGTCAAAACGTGATTCAAATGAACCAGTGTTTCGTTGCCCTTGGTTTCTTCGGCACCGATATTCAGCACGCCCAATTTTGGACGTGGCATTTTACCGATAACCTCTGCATATACTGTGCCCAATACAGAAAAGTCAAACAGAATTGTTTCATCACACTGGACATTTGCGCCTAAATCCAGCACCACTACGCGGGAATCACCCCCACCCGATGGCAGCATTGTTGTAATTGCAGGACGCGCAATACCAGCCGTTGTTTTCAACATCAATTTGGACAGCGACATAAATATGCCGGTGTTACCCGCACTGACCACCGCGGCAGATTTCCCTTCGCGGACATCTTTGATTGCCATGTACATGGACGTATCCTGTGCGTGACGAATAACATCGCGAACCTTGTCCGTGCCACGAATTACATTTGGCGCATCAATGACGTCACAATTGCGTGCAACACGTGGATACTTTGCCAACATACGACGCAACAATGCCTCGTTTCCAAACAGACGAAAGAACACTTTGCCTTCGCCATTTTGATACAAGAACTGGTTCATGCCACCCAAAACGGCCTTTGGCCCTTTGTCGCCACCCATTGCATCAACAGAAATTATTTTCTTGTCTGACATATTTTTTACAATAAAAAAGCAGAACGGCACGCGATGCGCCAAATCTGCCTTTCTATAATTCCTTGGTTGAAATTATTTTGCGCCGCATGCAGGACAAATGTGATGCGGACGTTTCTTTTCACCACAGGCCTTGCAGACTGTGCATGGCATAATTGACAAAGCATCGTGGGAACGACGTTGTGCTGTGCGTGCTTTACTTGTTTTACTTTTTGGCGTTGCCATTTTACTATCCTTTTTAATTTACAGTTTGATATTCTATAAAAATCCTGTACAAATGCAAGGAAAACTTTAATCCGATATTACCTGTGCGACAAACATACCGTGGTTGTGCATTAAACCAATAACCGCGCTGTGATCGTCCAAGCCCATATAGAATTTGTATCCTTGTTTTTCCAATGCGACAATCGTTGCCAATTTGAATTCCGCAGTTGTGCCAGCATAATCATGCGGTTTGCAGAAAACACGTTTTTTGATATTTGGCAACAGTGCATCAATATGATGCTGAACCTTGTCCTGACCCATGGCCCAACGGCCAGTAATAAACACAATCGTGAAATCGCGCCCCAGTGTTTCCAGAATGCGTATCATATTTTCATTTGGTTCACCAAAGCGGTCATAGTTGGCGATTGCAAACTTTTTATTTACAACGCCATCAATATCACAAAAGATTGCAGGTATTTCTGTCATTGCCAGTGGTCACAACGGGGCGCATATGCGCCCCATTGTTGTTTCCCCATTTAGATATCCAACAACTGTTGCTGGGTATTGCCTTCGCGGGCCAAACGTTCTTCGCGTTCTTCTTCCTTGGCAATTTCACGGACGCGACGTACATACGCACCCGTACCAATTGGAATCAGACGGCCGACAATCAAGTTTTCGTTGATACCGACCAGTTTATCTGTCGCACCACTGATAGCAGCGTCAACCAATACCTTGGTTGTCTGTTGGAACGATGCGTTCGAGATAAATGAACGTGATGTCAATGACGCACGTGTCAAACCAACCAAGACCTGAGAGGCCTCGGCCACTTTGCCACCGTCATGGGCAACGCGGGCGTTTTCTTCTTCGAAATCAACACGGTCTACAACCTGACCCATCAAGAATCCGGTGTCACCTGGGTTTGTGATTTCAACGCGGCGTGTCATTTCACGAATCAGAATTTCAATGTGTTTGTCATTGATGACCACACCCTGCAAGCGGTAAACCTGCTGAATCTGTTCAACCATAAATGTCGCCAACGCTTTCTGGCCCAAGATACGCAGAATGTCTTGTGGTACAGGATCGCCATCGACCAATTTATCGGCCTTGCGCACAATGTCGCCACTGCGCACCAGCAAGTTTGTACCCTTTGGCACAGCATATTCAACAGGCGCAGTACCATTTTCTGGGTCAATACGAATAATGATTTTAGATTTCGCATCTTCCAATTCAATAGTACCATCGATTTCCGCCAGCAACGCTGGGTTTGCAGGACGGCGTACCTCTAACAATTCGTTAACACGTGGCAGACCGCCGGTAATATCGCCTGTCTTTTTCGCCTGAACTGGGATACGTGCCAAAATATCGCCCGCCACAACCGATGCGCCGTTTGAAACGTTCAGCACCGAATACATAGGCAGCATATATTCTGCAACCTTTTTACCACCCAACGAAATTATGTTGCCATTTGCATCGACCAAGCGGATTGCTGGCTGCAATGCTTTTTTCGTGTTGGCTTTCCAGTTAATAACCTTGCGCGAAACGATACCAGTCATAGAATCAACTTCTTCTTGGTACGATACGTTTTCGACCAAGTCATTGAAACTGACAACGCCGTCTTTTTCAGCGATGATTGTGTTCGAATAAGGATCCCATTCGGCAACCTTTGCGCCCTTTTCAACCGCGTCGCCATCGTTGACAATCAACATAGCGGCGTATGGCAATGCGCACGAGAACAGTGTTTCGCCCTTTTTATCAACAACCGCCAATTCGCCGTTACGCGACAGAACAACAACACGACCTGCGGTGTTTTTAATTGTGTTCACACCAGTCAGTTTGATTGTACCTGCAACTGGGACTTCGATAAAGTGGCTTTCTGCACCACCGGCCGCAACACCACCAATGTGGAACGTACGCAGCGTCAACTGAGTACCAGGTTCACCAATGGATTGACCAGCGATAACGCCAACCGCTTCGCCGACATGAACCAGCGCATTGCGCGACAAATCCATACCATAGCATTTTGCACACAGACCGTCACTGCAACATGTCAGAACACTGCGCACATCAACCGATGGCAGACCAGATTCATTGATTTGCTTCGCAGCGGTCTTGGTAATCAATTCGCCCGCGGGAACGATAACTTCCTTGGTAATTGGGTGAATGATGTCATGTGCGGCTGTGCGCCCCAGAACAACATCGCCCAATGCAACTGACAGCGTTGAACCCTGATACACAGGTTTTGCTGTAATGTATTCTGTTGTGCCACAGTCATGTTCAGTAATAACTGTATTCTGTGCCAATTCAACCAAACGACGTGTCAAGTAACCAGCGTCAGCGGTTTTCAACGCGGTATCCGACATACCTTTGCGCGCACCGTGGGTGGACGTAAAGTATTCGGCCATGGTCAGACCTTCCTTGAAGTTCGAAATAATAGGAACTTCGATAATAGAACCGTCTGGTTTCTGCATCATACCACGCATACCTGCCAACTGCTGAATCTGACGTTTTGAACCACGCGCCCCAGACAGAGCCATCATCAGAACCGAGTTCCAATTTTCGCCCGTTGTCTTGCTCAGTGCGGCATACGCCAAATCACCCAGTTTATCGGTCGTTTTCTGCCACAGGTCAATCAATTTGTTGTGACGTTCACCGCCAGACAGCAAACCGTTTTGATACTGTGATTCAATTTCTTCGGCCGCATGTTCAGCATCGGCAATCATGGTTTTCTTTTCTGCTGGAATGATAATATCATCAAACCCGATGGAAATACCACTGCGTGCCGCCTGTTCAAAGCCGGTGTTTTTCAAATCGTCGGCCAGTTTAATCATCGCCTTGTCGCCGCAACGTTCATATGTTGTTGCCAACAGCGCCTTGATTTCTTTTACTGGCATAACCTTGTTCACCAAATCAAATGGCATTTTGTCAGATTTTGGCAACAGTTCGCCCAAAATCATACGACCCGCTGTTGTTTTATAAATCTTGCCATTGATACGTGCAACGATTGGTGTGTGCAATGTGATGGAATGATTTTCCAACGCCATTTTCACTTCGTCCATGTTTGCAAAACGTGGTGATTTATCTGTGTGTTCGCCGTCAATCAACGAAATGTAGTACACACCCAAAACCATGTCCTGTGCTGGCACAATCATTGGTTCACCATTTGCAGGTGACAAAACGTTGTTAGACGACAACATCAATGTGCGCGCTTCCAGTTGTGCTTCCAATGAAATAGGAACGTGCACAGACATCTGGTCACCGTCAAAGTCAGCGTTAAAGCCCTTGCAGACCAATGGGTGCAGACGAATTGCCTTGCCCTCAATCAAAACTGGTTCAAATGCCAACAGTGACAAACGGTGCAATGATGGCGCACGGTTCAACAGAACTGGGTGCTGGTAAATAACCTTTTCCAAGATTTCCCAAACGACATCTTCGCCGTTTTCAACCATCTTGCGTGCGGTTTTCAATGTATTTGCGTAATCACCCGCCAACAGACGCGCATAAACGAATGGTTTGAACAATTCCAGTGCCATTGTCTTGGGCAAACCAACCTGATGCAATTTCAGTGATGGGCCCGACACAATAACCGAACGACCAGAATAGTCCACACGTTTACCCAACATGTTCATACGGAAACGACCAGATTTACCACGCAAAGAATCAGACAATGATTTCAATGGACGACGGTTCTGGGAAACCATTGGACGTGCCTTGTGCCCGTTATCGAACAAGGAATCAACGGCTTCTTGTAACATACGTTTTTCATTGCGGACAATGATGTCTGGCGCGTGCATTTCCTGAAAACGTTTCAGACGGTTGTTACGAATAATAACACGACGATACAAATCATTCAGGTCAGATGCCGCAACGTGCCCCGCATCCAATGTCACCAATGGACGCATATCTGGTGGAATAACAGGAATGATATCTGGCAACATCCATGCAGGATCGGTTTTAGAATCCAAGAATGCTTCGACCAGTTTCAACTGTTTGATTAAACCTTTGCGTTTTGCTTCTGATTTTGTTTCCGCCAATTCAGCGCGCAGGCGTGTACGTTCATCACCCATGTCCAGATTGGCGATAATGCTGCGGACACCTTCGGCACCAATGCCGACGCGGAATGCGTCTGCGCCGAATTCTTCGACCGCGCTTTGATATTCATCTTCGCTGATAACATCGTACTGTTTCAGGTTGGTCAAACCTGGTTCAATAACAATGTATGCATCATACGAAATAACCTGTTCCAATTTTTTCTGGGGCAGATTATTCAACAATGTGGCAATTTTCCCTTCGCGCAAGAACCATGTGTGCGCAACAGGCATCGCCAACTTGATGTGTCCCATACGTTCACGACGAACGGACGAAGAACCAACTTCGACGCCGCAACGTTCGCAAACAACGCCACGGAACTTGATTCTTTTATATTTTCCGCAGGCGCATTCGTAATCTTTGACTGGACCAAAAATCTGCTGGCAGAACAAACCTTCTGCCTCTGGTTTCAAAGAATGATAGTTGATAGTTTCGGGTTTTTTTACCTCGCCATGGGACCAGGACAGAATTTCTTCTGGTGACGCGATGGTGATGCGCAGGGCGTCAAACTGTTCCTTGGTTTCAATTTGTCCGAAAATCTTCTGCAACATATTGGTCATAAATTTTGCTCCTTTCAAGTCGCTGTTCAAAATGCCTTTTGTCCGTGACGGCGTTTCCGCCGCCACGGTCGATTTTTAGTCAATTTTCTTTGGTGTCATCGCCAGACCCAAACCACGCAATTCGCGAACGAATACGTTGAATGCTTCTGGTGTGCCGGTTTGGATATCATTGCTGCCGGATATGATGGCTTCGTACATCTTGTTACGGCCGACGATATCGTCCGACTTGACAGTCAGCATTTCGCGCAGCAAGTGCGCAGCACCATGTGCTTCCAATGCCCACACTTCCATTTCACCTAAACGCTGGCCACCCATGTGCGCCTTACCTGACAATGGCTGTTGTGTTACCAACGAGTAATTGCCAATTGAACGCGCGTGAATCTTTTCATCAACAAAGTGATGCAGTTTCATCATGTACATAACACCAACGGTAACTGGACGTGCGAATTTTTCGCCTGTCATACCATCGTACATTGTGAACTGACCAGATTCTGGCAGTTTTGCCAATTTCAGCATACTGCGAATGTCTTCGGGCGTTGCACCGTCAAATGTTGGGGTTGCCATTGGCACACCGTCGCGCAACAGGGCTGCTTCGGCGCGGACATCTGTGTCCGTCATCTTTTCCAACTTTTCAGCGGTTTCTTTGCCATAAACCTTGCCCATGATGGTACGCAGGTCATCGGTCACAGCACGCTTTGCCTTGACTTCTTCCAAGACATCGCCAATCTGCTGGCCCAATGTGCGGCCCGCCATCCCAAGGTGGGTTTCCAAAATCTGACCGATGTTCATACGTGATGGCACACCCAGCGGGTTCAAAACGATATCAACTGGTGTACCGTCTTCCATGTATGGCATATCTTCGATTGGAACAACCTTGGATACAATACCCTTGTTCCCGTGACGACCGGCCATTTTATCACCCGGCTGCAATTTCATCTTGTGCGCAATGTATACCTTGACTTCTTTCAAGACACCAGCGTTCAGAGAATTGCTTTCTGTGGTTTTTGCAACTTCGGCATCGGCTTTTTCATTCAACGCTTTCAGTTTTGCAATATGCTGTTCACGCAATTCATCAATCTTGGCCTGTGCTTCTTTGTTATGTACGACCAATTTCTTGATGTCAGCAGGTCTGATACCTTCAAACACTTCTGCGGTCAATTTCTTGCCAACGAATGGTTTCAAACTGCCCGTGCCTGAATCAATTGTTTCACCTTCGGCGATTTGGAAAATCTGGTCTGCAAAGCCCTTTTCAATGATAGATGTTTCTTCATCGCGGTCTTTGTTGATTTTCTCAATCTTTTGCAATTCAATCATCTGGGTACGTTCGTCTTTCTTTACCCCATGACGGGTCAAGACGTTCACACCGATAACTGTACCTTCTTCGTTCGGGCCAACGCGCAGCGATGTATCCTTGACGTTCAATGCCTTTTCACCAAAGATGTTGCGCAACAACGCTTCTTCGGGGGTCAGCAACGTTTCAGATTTTGGCGAAACACGACCGACCAAGATGTCGCCCTGTTTCACGCGTGCACCGACATAAATGATACCGGATTCGTCCAGATTTTTCAGTGCTTCTTCGCTGACGTTTGGAATGTCGCGTGTGAAACTTTCTGGGCCCAACTGGGTATCACGAACCTTGAATTCTTTTTCAACGATTTTAACCGATGTAAAGATATCTTCGCGGGAAATACGTTCAGATATCACAATCGCATCTTCGTAGTTATAACCACGCCATGGCACGAATGCGACCAGAACGTTGCGGCCCAGTGCCAATTCACCATAGTTCATAGATGAACCGTCGGCAATGATGTCACCCGCAGAAATGCGGTCACCAACCTTGACCAATGGTTTCTGGTGAATCAATGTTTCACTGTTGCTGCGTTCAAATTTTTCCAGATTGTAAATATCAACACCTGTTACAACATTGCGGCTGTTCATGCACTTTACCACGATACGGTTTGCATCAACAGATTCAACGATACCGCTGTGCTTTGCAACCTTGCCTGTACGGGAATCGCGTGCCACTTCGCGTTCAATACCAGTACCCACCAATGGGGCCTGAACGCGCAACAATGGAACGGCCTGACGCTGCATGTTTGAACCCATCAACGCACGGTTCGCGTCGTCGTTTTCAACGAACGGAATCAAACCAGTCGCGATGGATACCACCTGACGTGGGGCAACGTCGATTAAATCGATTTCTGCTTTTGGCACCATTGTAAATTCGCCATCAACACGCGCAGTCACTGTGTCTTCGGCCAATGTACCGTTCTTGGTTGTTGGGGTATTACCCTGTGCAATCTTGTGTCCCAGTTCTTCGTCCGCAGTCAGATATACAATCTTGTCTGTAACGCGACCATTTTCAACAACATAATATGGTGTTTCGATAAATCCATATGGATTGACACGTGCATATGTTGCCAAGTGGTTAATCAGACCAATATTCGCACCTTCGGGGGTGTGAATTGGGCACAGACGGCCATAGTGTGTTGGGTGAACGTCGCGGACGTCGATACCGGCGCGGTCACGGTTCAAACCGCCAGGACCCAACGCGGAAATACGACGTTTGTGTTCCAATTCAGACAATGGATTGTACGCATCCATAAATTGGGACAGTTGAGACGTACCCAAAAATTCAGATACCAACGACATCAATGGCTTAACATTGATAACGTCCTGTGGTTGCATATTCGCGATGTTTGGCGATGACAAACTTTCGCGAACCAGACGTTCAATACGAACCATACCAGTACGGAAATTCTGTTCCAACAATTCGCCAACCGCGCGTACGCGACGATTAGACAGGTTATCAATATCATCAACTGTATCTTTGTGGTCAATGATGTTTGTCAGTGTTTTCAAAACCGCCAAGAAATCGGACTTGGTCAACAGGCGTTCATCTTCTGGTTTTTTGCCAGAATCAATTTTCAAACGCTTGTTCATCTTGAAACGACCAACCGCAGACAAATCATAGAATGCCGCGTCAAAGCCCTGACGCAGGAACAAGTTGATTGCCGCTTCCAGTGTTGGACGTTCGCCCGGACGGATGATGTTATAGATTTCAATCAACGCTTCTTCGCGATTGGTTGTCTTGTCTGCAACCAATGTATTGCGCATGTGCGATGTGATTGTTGTGTTGTCAATTGCAATCAGCGAGATTTCCTGAACCCCCATCTTGTCCAAATCAGACAAAACTTCGTCTGTGATTTCAGTACCCGCCTGAAATACGACTTCGTCGCCAGACATAATTGGGTCAAACAGATATTCGCCAATCAAAGATTCTGGCAAAATACCAAATTCTTTGGACGTAGATGTGATTTTCGCCATACGCTTTGCGTTCAGACGATCGCCCTTGGACGCCAATACCTTTTTGTCCTTTGGATTGATTAAATCGTAATTCAAACGATATTTGTCCAAACCTGCGAATGCATCAACGTTGCCTGCCCACATTTTGCCATCAAATTTCAATGGAATGCGATTATAGAACGCAGACAGGATTTCAGTATCACTCATACCACGGATTGTCGCCTTGCGTGGGTCAGCGGCGAATTTCTTTTCGTCTTCGGCGGCTGGCAAACAACGCAACAGAACAGTTGCAGGAACTTTGCGGCGGCGGTCTATACGAACATAGATGACACCCTTGGATTCTTCGAAATCAATCCAACTGCCGTGTTCTGGAATAATACGTGCGGTGTATGTGATTGGGTTGCCTGCAATCTTGGCCTCTTTGGTTGTTGCGAAAACAACACCTTGGGCACGATGCATTTGGGAAACGATGACACGTTCCACACCAGACGCGATAAAACTACCACGTTCGGTCATCAACGGCACTTCGCCCATAAATATTTCTTGTTCTTTGATATCGCGCAACGTTTTTTTACCGTCTTCGGCGATGTCCCACAAAATCAATCTCAGCTTCAATTTCAGCTTGCTGGAATATGTCATATTGCGCAGCATGCATTCTTTGACATTATAAACCGGTTTGTCCAGTGTGTATTCAACAAATTCCAAATCAGCAATGCCGGCATAGTCCTTGATAGGGAACATAGACGAAAAAACGTTTTGCAGTCCCATGTTTTTACGATTTTGTGGATCTACATCGGCCTGCAAGAAATCTTTGTAAGAATTATATTGAATTTCAACCAGATCAGGAAGCGGAGTTTGCAAAAAACTTTTTCCAAAAGATTTTCTAAATTTCTGGATAACTGCCATGGGTATCAATCCTTTTTTTTGTGCGTTTTGCAAACGAAAATATTTCAAACTCTTTTTTACGTCTGCGCGCCCACCGTGGAAAATCCACTGGTGGGCCCAAGACGCATGCGCGGCAAACCGCGACTTTTTATTTTTTGCCAGAATTTAATCTGGCGGTGGTGAATTATTTCAATTCAACCTTGGCACCGGCTGCTTCCAATGTCGCTTTCATTTTTTCAGCTTCATCTTTTGCAACGGCTTCTTTAACTGCCTTTGGTGCAGATTCAACCAAAGCTTTCGCTTCGGTCAGGCCCAAACCAGTCATTTCTTTAACTGCTTTGATAACGGCCAGTTTGTTTGCACCGATTTCTGCCAAGACGACATCAAATTCTGTCTTTTCTTCGGCGGCTGCGGCGGCTGGGCCAGCGGCTACTGCAACAGCAGCGGCGGCGGAAACGCCCCATGTTTCTTCCAACGCTTTGGACAGTTCAACTGCTTCCAAAACGGTCAATTTTGACAATTCTTCAACTAATTTTTGAATGTCTGCCATTTTTTAGCTCCTATTTAGTTTAGCTAAATCAAAATGTTGCCATTTTGATATTAATTTTTCTTTCCATACTCTGCTGAAACACGTGCCAAGCGCGATGCTGGTTCGACCAAGATACGCGCGATAGTGCCACGGATTTCCAACAGGGATGGCAGTTTGGATAATTGCACAATGCCGTCTTTGTCCAAGACATCTGCGTCCATTTTACCACCAATGATGGTCAGGTTTGGATGTTCTTCGGCGAACTTTGCCAAAACCTTGGTAACCGCCAAACCGTCTGTTGCAACAGCAACCGCGGTCGGACGTTTCATCATTTCGGACACAGGTTCAAAATTGGTGTCTTTCAACGCCAATTTCATCAAACGGTTTTTAACAACTTTGAAAACGGAGACCAATGGGCGCAATTCATTACGCAGGCCTTCCAGTTCTTTCACGGTCAAGCCGTGGTTTTCAACAACGAAAACACCGTTTGCTTCTTTCAAGGACGACTGCAACGCTGAAATCAAATCTGATTTTTCTTCGCGTCTCATATTTTATCCTTTACTTCCAGATTTCGGGGTTATTGCCCCTAATCCCTGCTTTGTTAAACTTTCCACCCAGATTTCTCTGAGATGGGGCTTGGTTCCTGCCCCAAAGAATTTTTTCTTTGTCTATGATGGAAATTAAGCTGTTTCCAACACCATCAGTCACGGACAGAAATCTCTGTTGTTCTGGGGCGACATTTGCCGCACCAGAACATAACTTATTTTACATCAACTTTCAGACCTGGGCCTTGGGTTGTTGCAACAGATGCACCCAAGATATACTGGCCTTTGGTAGAAGATGGTTTTACCTTTTTCAACTGGTCAATCAATGCATTCGCATTTTCAACCAACTGATCTGTGGTAAATGACATTTTACCGATACCGGCGTGAATGATACCTTTCTTTTCTGCACGATATTCAATCTGGCCTGCTTTGGCTGTTTTAACTGCCTCTGCGACGTTGTTTGTGACCGTACCCAATTTTGGATTCGGCATCAAACCCTTTGGCCCCAAGATACGTGCAATCTTTGACATTTTTGGCATCATATCAGGCGTTGCGATAACGCGGTCGAAATTGATTTCGCCACCGGCAACCTTTTCAATCAAATCTTCGCCACCAACGATATCAGCACCCGCTTTGGTTGCTTCGTCTGCGCTGTTTACAGTGAAAACAGCAACGCGGACTGTTTTACCTGTGCCATTTGGCAAGGACAACATACCACGAATATTTTGGTCGGCCTTGGTAATATCAATACCCAATTTGATTGCGATTTCCAAGCTTTCGTCAAACTTTTTGGACGCATAGCCACGCAATGTTTCAATTGCATCAGACAAAGAATATACTTTTTCTGTGTCCAAGTTTGCCCATGTTTTTTGTCTTTTTGTCAGTTTCATATCTTATTCCTCCACCTTTACGCCCATAGAACGGCATTGACCCGCAACGATGTTCATAGCGGATTCAATGGTAGAGCAATTCAAGTCCGGCATTTTGCTTTCTGCAATCTGCTTTACCTGTTCTTTCGAGATAGTGCCGACAAAATCGCGACCTGGCTTTTTCGAACCAGATTTCAATTTCAACGCTTTCTTGATGTAGTACGACACTGGTGGCAATTTCATAATAAATTCGAAACTGCGGTCAGTATAAACAGTGATGATGCAAGGAATCGGCATTCCCGGTTCTTTGTCAGCTGTTCTGTCGTTAAATTGTTTGCAGAATTCTGCGATATTCACACCATTAGCACCCAAAATTGGCCCAACCGGTGGCGCAGGATTAGCTTGTTTTGCAGGGACGACCAGTTTGACAATCCCTTTAAGTTCTTTTTTTGCCATTTGTTCACTCCATTTTTTTGGTTAGTGCGGCGGTACGATGTGGCGCATCTCCCACCCGAATTTTTAGCGGTCGCCCGCAAAAATTCAAAAACTGTTTTTATTTAGACACGTTCGACTTCGTTAAAGTTCAATTCAACGCTGGTTTCACGACCAAATACCAAAATCGTCGCGGTCATTTTTTGTTTCAGATTATCAACCTCGGCCACGATGCCGTTGAAACCATTGAATGGCCCATCGATAACATGCACTTCTTGGCCAACCTCGTATTCAACATCCTCGACAGAAACTGCACCCTCTTCGACCTGTTTTTGCAGACGACGCGCTTCTTCTTCGCTGACGGCGATTGGTTTATTTTTCGCACCCAAGAACATCACAACCTGAGGCATCAATTTCACCAAGGAAAACGTTTCATTGTTCAAAACCATCTGAACAACAATATACCCTGGGAAAAATTTCTTTTCGGATTTGACACGCTTGCCGCCTTTGATTTCCGTAACCTCACGCGTTGGAACCAAAATCTCGCCAAACAGCGCGTTCAAGCGACGCTTGTCAATCTGTTCGCGCAGGCCGCGGGCAACCTTGTCTTCACAGCCAGTATGAACATTTACAACAAACCATTGCATTTTTTCTTCCATGATGCATCCCCTTGCCCGTTTGTATTACTTGAAAATCCAGCCAACAATAGCATTCAACGCGCCGTCAACCAAGAAAAAGAACAACGCAGCCAATGCCGAAAACGTCAGAATCATAATAGTTGCACGAATAACAGCATCGCGTGATGGCCATACGATTTTGAACCATTCACCGCGAACAGATTTAATATAATCAATAACTTTTTTCATAAATTCGCCCACTATAATTTGACCATCAAAGCCCCAAAAATTTCAGCAAAACAGCCCTGCTGCTTGCCAGAAATTCTGGCAGGGGCAAAAGGAATGTTCGGACTGACGCCTCACCACTCGTACGGATTTCGCCGCACTGCGCTTGCAAAATCCAACTCGTAAGCGAACACCATTTTTACCCATTCGGGTTCGCTTCCTTTCACCACCACTAAACCCAAATTCCTAAAAATATGGACAAGCCATATTTTGGGGAATTTCTGGCAGGGGCAAAAGGAATCGAACCCTTATCCGCGGTTTTGGAGACCGATATTCTACCGTTGAACTATGCCCCTATTTGGTCGCAATTACACCCGACTTTTACACCACGTGAACCCCGACAGTCGACGCCAGAGTAGCACACCTGTTTGAAAAAGCAAGTGTAAAAAACTGAAATATTATATGTTTTTAATCACGTCGGTGCAAGTAAAATCTGAAAAACCATACATATAAAATATGATTTTTCGTAATTTTCGCTTGCACCACATACCGATTTTTGTCTACAATCGACCATATACAGGGAGAGGATTTACTTGCAAGACCGCATAGAACCGCCAATTTTGCTGTCCAGATTGATGACGTTTGTGTTCGCCGGCGCGATTGTCGTGCTGGGGGTGCTGGGCATTACCTTGTACAAAATGTTTCCATTAAATCGGCCCCAGGTATTCTTTTTGATGACCCAGCCGCGTGAAAATCTGGAAGTCACGTTATCTGAATTGCCACCGACCGATGATAATTTCAAATGGTACACGCGCGCGTTTATTCGTGAATATATCAAGGCACGCAATGAAATTGTGCCCGATGGGCGCGTAATGTTGCGCAAATGGAATAATGCCGAAGATGGGGTTGTACACACATGGTCAACGCCGGCGGTGTATGCTGCATTCACCCAAACCAATATGTGGACGGCACTGATGAACAACACGCCTGACTTTGAATTTAGTTGCAGTGTGGAATTTGAAAACGGTGCTGTTCAGCCCAGAACATCGGACTATAAAACATGGGCTGTAAATTTTAAGTATTTCTGTGAAGATAGTGGTGGACAGACCGATAAAAAAGATTATACAATCATAGTAAAATTAGAGATGGACGATAATGCGACATTAAAATGGTCGGATCGTCTGGACAATCCGTTGGGGATTCGCGTTGCCGAATACACTGTTGAATCCGGTAATGGCGATCCGCTGAATACGGGCTATCTGGCCAGCGGTAATTAAACACCGCACCACAGAAAGGAAAGGGATATGGGTATGAGTTTTAGAACAGCGTTAAAATTAAACATTTCTGTTTTCTGCGTTATGGCATTGTGTGCGTCTGCGCATGGTGTGGCCACGGGCATCAATTATGGTGTACAAGATGCGTGGGACAACCCAACTGCAAACATGGCCGCAGGCAGTATTAAGCCAGGGTATGCACAACTGTCATGGGAATCAGGCAGCGTATTGCCAATTAAATTGCGCAATGGTATGGTGACGATGGTGTCATTGCCAAATGGCGAACAAATTGCGGATGCTGTTATTGGTAATCAGGGCTTGTTCACGATTGAGGCAAATCAAGGCGACCGCACAATGGTTATCAGCCCCACCGCCAGTAATCAGGGTTCAGACACTAATTTGATTGTTACGGGCAAATCGGGAAACAAATATATTTTCTATCTGCGCAGCGAACCATCAAATTCCAGCGAGATTACATATTCGCAGGTTGATGTTGTTTTGGACGGCAATGCGACATTGCCAAACGCAACCGCAACGACCACCACGACGGGTGGTGCGTCGTCTATTTTCAAAAAGGCCGCAACAAAAACTGGCACAGTTGGTGTTGATGGCGAAGATTACGGTTGGATTAAATCTATGAAAATTGACCCATCGGAATTTCGCTTTGATTTAGACATCTTTGTTCCAAATCCTGATGATTATGTAATTGCACCAGAACGCGTATGGCGCGACCGCATATTTACATACATTGACTTTGGCGACAAGGTTATCGCAATGACCCAACGTCCGGTTGTATCATTGTTGGTCGAGGGTGGTGAATCCCCCGTCAGTTTCCGCACCGATGGCGAAGATGGCCGTCTGTTGATTGTAGAGGCCGTTGGCGACATGGTGTTGCGCAGTGGGCAACGTATCGTTTGCATAAAGAAACGCGAAAAACCATTCTTGATTGCCGACACAGCGTCGGTCATGGCATTGGCAGAGGCGAATGTTGCCCAGTCCATGATGTCGGGCCAATCGCTGAATACCATTGCATACACGATGGATCAGAACGCAATCAATGCGGCGGGGTTGAATTACACAGGTTCACCGACGTATGTTTCAAATACCAATTCAGTTGCGGCGTCTGGATATTATATGCCGGCGGGCACAACCACAACCAATGTTACAATGCCGGTTGCGTCATCGGGCACGGCGGG
>UROD01000013.1 GCA_900549365.1 uncultured Rickettsiales bacterium
GTCATTTCATTCCTCGCAATGACAAAGGCGACACGAACGCCAAGTTCCCCTCCGTTGAAGGGAAATTTAGTATGTTCCAGCACCAATATATTATCTATGCTCTATTCTCTATGCTCTAATAAAAAACGGGGCGAGGCCCCGTTTTTTATTTAAGAATATCTTGGACGGTGACTTTGAACACAACGTCTTGGCCCGCCAATTCTGGGTAATAATTTGTTGGGAATGTGATATTGATATCACGGCTCTCGCCACGCGCCATACCAACAACTTGTTCTTCGAACCCTGGAACGAATGTATTGCTGCCCAGTGTCAATTTATAGCCCGTTGCCGTGCCCCCTGGGAATTGAACACCGTCTTTGAATCCGGCAAAGTCGATAACGACGGTGTCGCCATTTTTTGCAACATCGTTTGCATTGCTGTCGCACGCGCCCAGCGCAAATGCCCCAGCGGCAATAACTGCGGTCATAATTTTTTTCATTTGTTCACCCTTTTGTAAATTATTTATTGTAAACGCATCTGAAACCGTATTCACGCATGGTTGCGCCCTCGGCCTCTATTCTATAATCAAAGAACGGTGTTGGACGCATCACATCAAACGATGGGCGATCGTACACCATAACAATACTATCCGCGTTGCGGCCACAAACACGTTTCATTTCGTAATCTGCAACCTGACCCAATATGGCGCGGCTGTCGCCATCAACATCCATACCGTCGGCATTCTGAATCAAGCGCAAACGCATTTCGCGCAAATCGGTATTTCCCAACAAGATTTGCACGCGCACCATTGCGCCCTTGTATTCCTGCCAGCGGGTTTCCATACGCGACGTGTTCCACTTGTTATTTGACTTTTCTTTTTCTTCGGCGGTCTTGGGCTTATACGAATCAATATTAGAATATTGGTTGTCCGATTGCATAAACGTACTGGTACGTTCATTGTACAATGGCGCATCCGTGCCCCCTTGGGCAAAATCTTTCTCGTTATAAGGGGTATCTGAATCCGTTGCGCAACCGCCCAGAATCAATGCACCACAAATCATAAACAGCAAGGATTTTTTCATAATCAATCTCTCTTGTTTTTTTTAATTTTATCAAATAATCCTTTTTGATTCAAGGGCGGATTTATGATAAAATCAGATTATAATGTCAAATGTAGTTCTGGATTCTTTGTTGAAACCACTGGCGGAATTTTATCGCCCGTCATTCGTAGAGGAAATCGCAATCAACCACGCCGGTCAGGTATGGATGCGACTGCACGGCGCGCACGTACCATGGGTGGCGTATGATGCGCCGATACTGACCAAACAGTATTTGGTGGATTTGATTCACACGGTGGCAAATATTTACGAACAACCGTTTGATCCAATTCACGGTGTGCCGGTGGTGTATGCAACCCTGCCGGGCAGCCATCGTTTTACCGCGATTGCGGGCCCAAATGTCCAATACGATGACCGCGACGTTACGGGCGGCGTGGCGTTAAACATTCGCGGCAGTGGTGCGGGCGATACATCGTTTGCAAACTATCACTTGGCGCGCGGACAACAGTTGTTAAAGGTTAAACCGCGTGAAAATGTGCGACCCGATGACCCATATGACCGTTTGATGGCCGCCATAAATGACGGCAGTCCGATTTTAATCAGTGGTGCAACCGCAACTGGTAAAACAACATTCTTGAATCATATGTTGACACTGATTGACCAAAACAGCCGCGTGATTACGGTCGAAGATGCGCGCGAAATTCGCGTACCACAGGCAAACCGCGTCCATTTTGTTTTGTCGCGCACAGAACAGACAAATGATTTTAACTATGCCCGATTGCTGGATTTGGTTGTACGTATGACGCCAGACGTGATTATCGGTGGCGAAATTTCAACCGACAACGCGGCGGTACTGTGGGAAATGCTGGGGACGGGACACGACCATTTTTACACAACCATTCATGCCGAGAGTGCCGAGGCCGCATACGCTGCATTTGCTGACCGTATTTTACATACCCAACCTGCATATGACCGCACTGATTTAATTGCGGAAATGAAAAAGAAAATTCGTGTAGTACAACTGTCGCGCGATGGCGCATTGCGTGCCGTGACAGAGGTTGTGTAACCAATCAACAAAGGAAAATATTATGGACAAAGATGAAATCGTCATAGAAGACAAAACAATAGATTTAGCTTCACCCGATATGCGTCGCGAATTGGAAGCATACAATGCGGCAAAATTACGTGCGGCCGAAAAACGCGAAGAAGAATATTTGAATCGCCCAGGGCTGACCGATAAATTATTAAATGGTGCGGCCAAGGTCAAGGCATTGGCGCGCCGCGCAAAAAATGCCATATTGATTCAGAAACATCAATCAGAAAACCAGCATTAAAAACGCCCCACACGGGGCGTTTTTATTACTTGCTGGAATAATTACAATTTTGTTCAAAATTGTACATACCAGACGCGTCTTGGCCAGTAATATCTTTCTGGGCGTAACATTCCGTGATTGACGTTGCGCCGTATTCACCGGCGGTTGTTGTTTGAATACCGCCAGATTCGGTCGGGCATTTGGCGCAGTTACCATCCGTGCCATAGTAACCACGGGTGCACATATACTCGGAATCACCTTCGCATGTACCACCTGAACACCATCCAACCGTCAGCACACTGACCCGTCCACTGGAATCAGGGCCTTCAATAATTTTACCGTCGCAGTCACTGTCATCCACGCATTCGGCGTTGGGGTCAACCTCGCACAAAAATTTGGTGGTTGTGTTGGTGCACCAGTCAGACGAAACTGTTTTCCAAACACCCTTGTATCCGCTCATACAATCTTGGCATTCAACATACTCTGTATTACCGAACTTTCTGGTGTACGCGGCCTGCCCCGTGCACTCTTCTGGCATATTGGTTTCATTTATAGTTTCAACGGTGCATTTTTTCTTGCAAAATCCGCGTGTAAATTTATTTGTACAGTGCGAATAAGAAATTTCTTCGTGAAATATCGAACCATTTGAACAATCCAGACACGTTTCAACTGTTACAGTTGTTCCACTGCTGTTTTTCCATTGGTATTTTTCACCATTGATACAGTTTTCGATTGATGTGGTCGAACTGGTTGTATTGCCAATCAACGTTGCCGAACATGTTGAGGCGGCATACGCAGATGCAGACATAATCCCCATGCAAAATGCAAGCACACAAATCATTTTCATTGATTTCATATTGCACTCTCCCTTTCTGTGTTGCGAACAAAAAGAAAACCACCAAAAAATTTCAGGTGGTTGGAGGTTCAAGACTATAAAACCAGTTATAGCGTGCTTATTCTATATATTCACAGCCCTCCAACCCGCAATATGTGTTGGAGTTTTTTATCGTCACATGGACGCTGGTTTCGCGGGGTCTTGAATCCCCGACACAGGAACACCCTGTGTCAAAAGACATGCTAAACAAATATATGAATTAAATCAAACAGAAAATTAAAACTACATAAAGTTTTGTGGGTTCACGTCAACCTTGACCCGAATGTTGGCGGGCTGTTTTACCTTGGCCAGCCAATGCGATACAACCGGTTGTAACATTGTTGTTGCACCACCTGCAACCAAAAAACGCATACGATACCAATTTCTGATTTGGTATACGCCCGCCGCGATAGGCCCCATTATTTTTACGCCCGCGGCAATCGGGGCGGCGGCCGCCAATGCGTCACAGAACCCTTTTAGTACTGATTCCTTTTGCCCCTCTACAACAACCGCAATCAGTTGTCCAAACGGCGGCATTCCCGCCGCACGACGCGACGCCATATCGGTTGCCATAAATGTATCGCGGTCACCCGCACATATTGCGCACAACACGGGGTTATCGGGCTGGTACGTTTGCAGCAATACCCGCCCAGGAAATTCACCACGACCGGCGCGACCGGCAACCTGAAATAATTGTTGAAACGTATGTTCAGCGGCGCGAAAATCCGTCCCAAACAGCCCCATATCGGCGTCCACCACCCCAACCAATGTCAAGTTCGGGAAATGATGTCCCTTGGCCAGAATTTGTGTACCAATAACGACGTCTATTTCGCCGTTTTCCATTTTCGCGACCAGTCGTTCCAATGACTGGCGCGATGAAATCGTATCACTGGATACCAATGCAACCCGTGCTGATGGGAAACGCGCTGATACCTCTTCTGCTATCTTTTCCAGACCCGCGCCACGTGTTGATACGTCACCACCACAATCGGGGCACCGGGCCGGCATTGGCGCAGTGCGCCCGCACATATGACACAGCAATTTACCAACAGATTTATGGTATGTCATACCGACACTGCAATCAGGGCACTGGGCCACCCAACCGCATTTTTTACATTGAATAATCGGGGCAAACCCGCGACGATTTATAAACAGCATCGTTTGGCGATGCGCCGCCAACGTTTCTGCAATCGCGTTACACAACGGGTCTGACAAACACCCATTATGCGGTGCGGCATCTGGGGCATCGGACGCGACGCTGTACGTGGTGGGACGATTTTCACGCAGGTCAATTGTTTCGATTTTTGGCATTTGCGCACCGCCAAATCGTGACGTCAGGCGCAATAACTGGTATTTACCCAACGCAACATTTTGCAATGTTTCCGCCGACGGCGTCGCACTGGCCAGCACAACTGGGAAACCTGCGATTTTCGCGCGCAGAACCGCCATATCGCGGGCGTGATAGTTGCCCATATCTTCCTGTTTGTATGATGTATCGTGTTCTTCGTCCACAACAATCAGCCCCAGATTTTGCCACGGCAAAAACAGTGCACTGCGCGTGCCAACAACCATACGGATTTCGCCATTTAATACCCCACGCCAGATTTCACGCCGACGGGCGGCAGTTAAATTGCTGTGCCATACAACGGGCGCAGCACCAAATCGCGCGGCAAACCGATGCATAAATTGCGCCGTCAGTGCAATTTCTGGCATCATCAGTAATACAGACGCCCCGCGCGAATACGCACGCCATGCGGCATCAAAATACACCTGTGTTTTGCCACTGCCCGTGATACCGTCCAATAAATGTACTGAAAAACCGCCCGCATCAATCGCCGCACCAATTGCATCTGCCGCCGATTGCTGTTCGGTATTTAATTTTATATTGCCACAATCGCGATATGTTATATTGCGACGGAGTGCAGCAGAGACGGATGCGCGCTGCTCTCTGGGCACGAGTAACCCCTGCCCTATCATTGTGCGAACAACGGCAGCACTGACATGTGCAATATTTTGAATATCGGACGCCGACATGGGTTCGTCATCATTTGACGCAAATGCGTCGACCACCGCCTGACGCGGGGCAGTCATGCGTACGCCGTCCGTGATATTCAAGCCATACAACTGTTCCATTTTTGGTGGCAGAAACGCATCTGGAACATTCACAATCAGACGCAGAACCGCCCCCAACGACATCAGCGTCCACGACGACATTTTCGCAATCCATTGCAAATCAGCAACCGCCAGACGTGCATCGTACACCGTAATAATATCTTTGATTTTTTCCGCAGGCAGTCCCGAATCCCCGATTCCCCACACAACACCAATGTATGGTCGATTCATAACGCGGCACGCAACAAATTGACCGATATCTGCCGCCGCCGTCAAACGATAGTCATATCCGGCATTTGCCACATTTGGAATTAAAACTTTTACAATATCACCCGCTTTGAACATACCCATAAAGTACTTGTTTTTTTCGTTTTTTTCAATACCATTATTCACAAATTTATTAGAGGCGTACGTATGTGGAAATTGTTTTTTGAAATCTGTGATATTTTGGTCTGTTTTATTCCCGACCCCCAGATTCGCCGTCGCATACGCTATAAACGACTGTTTGATTGGCGTAAAAAATATCATGCACTGCGTGCCGCCCAACCAGAATTGCGCTTTGCCCATGTAAAAATGATAAAGGGTGGCTGGAACATCGGCTTTATCGTTGATAATAAATTTGTTTTCAAAACACGTAAATTTCTGGATACCAGCGTGCCCGCCGAACGCATTATGCGCGAAAAACGCATAACTGATGCATTTGAAAAAATATCGCCACTGGCAATTCCAAAAATTGAAATTGTACACGCAGATAAATACGTGTTCTATAAGTATAATTTTATTCGCGGACATAATATGAACAAGTTGCCAACCCGTACCATCGCACGTAATCGTGAACTGTGGGGGTGGCAACTGGCGGAATTTATTACCGCCGTACATCACGCGCGACCAACAGAAATTCGCGATTTACAACGTGGCGAAGGGGACGGTTGGAATCACAACGACATATGCAATAATATTATCGTCGATACAAAAAATATGCGCGTGGCGGGTCTGATTGACTGGGAATACGCCGGATGGGGTACACTGGAAACAGAGTTTAATAATTGCACCGCTTTTTCTAGCCATATGCGCGCATCGGGCATAATGGACGTAATTCGCCGCGAATATGCAAAAATGAACCCCGCAGAAAATCTAGAAGTGGCGCAATAACATATTGACAAATATAATATTTTGTCCTATAACATATTCGTCAAGAAAATAAAAAGGGCAAAATATGAAAAATTTTCGTAATCAGCAGACCGCATCTCAGCGCGCATTCGCAGTATATACCAGAAACATTTCTGAATTATTTTTGGACAAATATGGCGCATCATACGCCACCCAAGAAAATACTCGTAATACATGGCGCACATCCGTTGCGTATTCTCGCGATGCCGAAGAGTTTTTAATTTTGCAATCCAGAATCTTTATTCGCACGCTGGACAGTCGCGATCCAAATTCTACAAACCCACAGTTTTTGAAATCATTGACTAATTTGATGGCAGATTATCTGTCTGGGTACACAAAAAAGAATCCAATCTATCACAGTCGCAACGAAGCAAAAGCGGCATTAAAAGAACTTTTATTCACAAAATTTGGCTATATCAACAGATTGCAAAACGCCCAAACGGCGGCACGTCGTGCATCGCAAGTGCGCAACAATGCAATAAATCAGGCGCGCGCAGCATACAACAGTATTAAAAAGTAATCGGCGTATCTGAATTTTCTAAAACAATATCGGCAGCGAACTGGGTACGAAACCAAGTTCGCTGTCTTTTTGCATATTGATTTGTTTTTGTAATCCAATTCTGGACACATGTGTCCATATCAATTTCACCACGCAGGTATGCAACCATTTGTGCCGCACCAATTGCGCGACGCGCGTCCCAGCCAGAATCGATGACTGCGCGACCCTCGGTCACTGCACCACCCGCCAACATTTTTGGCACGCGCGTCGCAATACGCCCACGCAATACGTCCAATGGGGGATTGATTAAAATACGAAATGCGTCTGGGGCAATTGCACCCGCACGTGGTGCATTTTGAAATTCAGTTATGTGACGGCCGGTTTGCAAAAACACCTCGACCGCGCGGGCAACGCGTTGCGGGTCGGTCGCGGTAAATGTGGCGGGCAACATACGGCGCGCCACATCAATATCGGCTGCAACCAATTCACGTGCACGGCGACGCACATCGTCCGAAATATCGGGCATTGGCGAAATTCCGTTTATAATCGCATTTATATAATACCCCGTGCCACCGACAAATATTGGTGTGCGCCCTGCCGCACGTGCATCATTATATTCGCGACGCGCCAAATTCAAATAATCTGCAACGCTGATTTGTTTATCCAACGGCAATATGGAAAATAATTTATATGGCACGCCATCTATTTCGTCTGTAATCGTGCGACCAGCAAACGGACTGGCCGAAATGTTTTCAATGCCGCGATAAATCTGGACACTGTCGCAATTTATGATTGTACCGTTCACTGCGCGCGCTAAACGATGGGCAAAATCAGATTTGCCTGATGCAGTTGGGCCGGTAATGATATATGACGAATGTTTCATTTTGTCCAATTATAAAATTCCATTGTAATCTTGTCAATCGCGCGCTATGATGAAAAATGTCTAACTGACAAAAAAACGAAAGGAAATAATATGTCAAAAATAAGAGTTGCTATCAATGGATTCGGACGCATTGGCCGCTTGGTATTGCGCGCGGCGTTGGAATCAAAACGCGATGATATTGAATTTGTTGCTGTAAACGATTTGGCCCCAGCGGAACAGAATGCATACCTGTTGCAATATGATTCTGTACACGGGAAATTGCCAATGGACGTTAAATTGGACGGCGAATATATTATCGTTGGTAATCAGAAAATTAAATGCATTGCAGAAAAAGATCCAACAAAACTGCCTTGGCGTGAATTAGATATTGATATCGTGATGGAATGCACAGGTATCTTTACCGCTGCAGACAAGGCGCGCGTTCATTTGGACGCGGGTGCAAAGCGCGTTTTGGTTTCGGCCCCATCGGCGGGCGCAGATGCCACAATCGTTTATGGCGTAAACCAAGACACACTGAAACCAACCGACCTGATTGTTTCAAATGCGTCATGCACAACAAACTGTCTGGCCCCTGTGGCGCAGGTTCTGGACGATACATTCGGCATCGTATCGGGCTGGATGACAACCGTGCACGCATACACCGGCGACCAACAATTATTGGACAAGAATCACAAGGATTTCCGTCGCGCACGTGCGGCAAACCTGTCTATGATTCCGACCAGCACCGGCGCAGCCAAGGCGATTGGCCTGGTTCTGCCACGGTTGGCGGGCAAACTGGACGGTATGGCAATCCGCGTACCAACCCCAGACGTATCGGTTGTTGAATTGGTTGTAAATCTGGAACGCGACGCCACGGTTGACGCCGTCAACGCGGCAATGCGTGCGGCAGAATCAAAAACATTTGGCTATAACGAACTGCCATTGGTTTCCATTGATTTCACACACGATGCGCACAGTTCCATCTTTGATGCGGCCCAGACCAAGGTATTGGGCGACAAATTGGTACATGTGACCGCATGGTATGATAATGAATGGGGATTTTCAAACCGCATGGGCGACACCGCCGTTGCGATGGGAAAATTGATTAAATAACAAACGGGGCCTCGCCCCGTTTTTTGTTTCAAAAGGAGGAAAAATCATGCTGAAAAACAAAGTCCTGACCCCAGAAATTATCGCTTCGATTGATAACACAATCCGTTTGATGAAAGATTTGCATCTGGATAACGAACAAGATAAAAAGCATATTGACGGGCGAATTGCCGCCTTGGAATGGATAAAAACCGGCCAAGGTGGCAAGATTATCGTAAACGTCCCAAAGAATATGCCCAATGCAGAATAAAACAAACGCCCGTTTGGGCGTTTGTTTTTTGCGTATCATGGGTTAAACAAAAAATACCGCCGAAACGGCGGTAAATTCTGGCGGGATTGAAGGGGCTCGAACCCTCGACCTTCTGCGTGACAGGCAGACGCTCTAACCAGCTGAGCTACAACCCCAAAGCAAGGCATATATTATACTGTTCAGATTCTAAACGCAAGTGTTTTTTCATAAAATTTAAAATTTATTTTTGTCCACCAGCGAATACCTGAATTTCCTGCCGTGGGAATATAAACGTATTGCCCAACCTTGCATTTATAAAAAATAATGGTATCGTTAAAACCGAAATAAAAAACAAAGGGAGAAAAAATCATGAAAATCAAAGCACTGGCATTTGGCGCGATGGCATTGGCACTGGCGGCATGTGGCGACGGCGGGCAAAATCCTGCGGAATTGCGTGGGGCGGCCTTTATCGCCAACGGCGACGGCACAGATATCACATTGTCATTTGACGAAAATGAAATGCGTTTCTATGGTCAGGTTGTGAATCTGTATAACGGCGATTACAAGGCGGCGGGCAATCACATTAAATTTGACCAAGGCGCAACGACACTGATGATGGGGCCTGCCAACGAAATGGCGACAGAACGCAATTATTTCCAATTCTTGACCAAGGTCAACAAGTACAACCTGAATAACGGCACATTGACATTGATAGCGAATGATGGCCAAACCATGACATTCAAACAGGTTGATGCCAACGCTGTGCCAGACGACACAGTTACAGTCACAGAAACCGAGGCAGTCGTTGTTGACACACCGGTGGTTGTGGAATAAAAATCTGCAAAATTACACGGGGGTGCAAATTTATGCGCCCCGTTTTTTATTTCCGCTTGACAATACTCTATTTGCCAGTTATAATTTGCCGGCAATTTTTGAGAGTTTTGGCCCCATCGTCTAATGGTTAGGACACCGCCCTTTCAAGGCGAGAATCCCGGTTCGAATCCGAGTGGGGCTGCCAAGATAAAAAACGCCCCGTATGGGGCGTTTTGTTTTGGATTGCTTAAATTATATCAATCCTTCTTGGCGCATCAATTCGGCGATGTATGTGCCGCGCACATGTTTAAGGCCCGCCGCACCCAGCATTTTCATAAACCACGGCATTTCGATATCAGCCAGTTTCTTTTTATCGTTCAGGTAATACACGCTGCGCATCAGGACGCGTACGTCAAAGCATGATGGGAATACCTCTGGCATGGCGCGGTCAACATTCAGCAAGGTATAGACCGCCTGCATCGCGGTGCGAACCGAATATTCGGTTGTAAAAACTGTATCGCGATCGGTTTCGGCATAGTTACCGATGAATGCAAAGTTCACCGCCCCCGTTGGCACGACCAATGGTCGGTCGCCCAGTGCGCGGGGCATAAAGTATGTCGAAATAAATGGCATGTGGCACGGCACGGTATGCGACGCGTTGTGCGCGATGTCTTCGATTTCTGCGATTGGCACACCGATGTGATACAGCCATTCGGCGCACAATTCTGCGCCCGTACAATCGGCGATTTTCTTTTTCACATAGTTGCCGATTTTGTCCGAAAACAGACCGTATGTCCAGACGACAATCTCGTTCGGTTTTTGCACGCGGAAATGCGGCTGGCGCGAAATAGAAAATCCGTACAGCCAATTAGAATCACGGATTGTGACCGGCCCACTGGTAACGATAGAGCCACTGTGTGGGTCTTTCTTGCAAATCCTTTTTATGTATGGGACAACGCGGTCGTCGGTCAGTGTGATTGTTGCCGACATTACCCAATTTGCCGCGGGGATGTTTTCACAGAACTTGTCCGGACGGCCAAATTCGGAATTTTGTGCGGCGATATTTTTCCACAATTCCCAACTGGCCCCGATGCCGCTGGGACGCGGTGCGGGCGTGTTGTTGTCGCCATACGTACTGCTTTCGGTAATAGAACCATTGGTGATAAATACCAAATCGTCCGGCGACAGGTTGATTGTTTTCTTGCGACCGGCATGCACTGTTTCAATGGACTTTGCAATCTTGTTCGATGCACCGGAATCAATGACTACATTGGTCACACGCGTATCATAGTGGAACTTTACGCCGCGCGCGGTCAGCCACCGAACCAATGGCGTAATCAGCGATTCATACTGGTTATATTTTGTAAATTTCAATGCAGACATGTCCGCCAAACTGCCCACATGATGAATAAAGCGCAATATATAGCGACGCATTTCCATCGCACTGGACCACGGTTCAAACGCGAACATTGTCGCCCAATAAATCCAGAAATTAGATTCAAAAAATTCCGATGTAAATACTTGGTCAATACGGACGTCTTGCAATTTATCTTCGGGTGTCATTGCCAAATCGACCAATTCGCGTATCGCGCGTGGTGTCAGTGTCAATTTACCATCAGTTGGAATTTGCTGGCCACGATTTTCAATTACACGCGTGTGTGAAAAACTGGGGTCGTCTTTGTTCAGCCAATAAAATTCATCCAAAACAGATACATTTTCATCTTCGAGTGATGGAATAGACCGAAACAAATCCCACAGGGTTTCAAAATGTGCCTCCATTTCACGACCACCGCGAATGATATAACCCAACTTTGGATTCTTGATGCCGTCCATACTGCCACCAGAAACGGACAATTCTTCCAGAATTTGAATCTTTTTACCGGACATTTTTGCGTCGCGTATCATAAATACCGCCGCCGCCAATCCGGCCAATCCCCCACCGATAATGTATGCTGATTTTTTATCTGCACCGACGGGCTGGCGCGGGTCGGCAAACGCCTCGTAATTACCGTTACTGTAATACATAATTTATTCCCCTTTGGTTGAAAAAGTCATGTATCAATCATAACGCACGGGACAATACCATTTAACAGGACAGTAATCCGCATCAGGTAAATATTTGACTAATGCCCATGGCGCGATTATAATCAATGGCATGAAACGAGTGTTTATTGGATTTTTGTTGATTGCAACATTGGCGACGGCGGCGTGTGGGGTTAAATCAGGGCTCAGTCACCCTGACCCATCGTATCCCCGCAACTATCCAGTGTATTAAAATCCACCCTGTGCAGGTATGGCGAAACTGGTAGACGCGCTGGATTTAGGTTCCTGTGGGGCAACCCGTAAGAGTTCAAATCTCTTTACCTGCACCAAAAATAAATATGCCCGTGGCGACTACGACGCAACGCGTCGTGCGGTTGCGCGACAGCCGCAACCAAACTGGTAGACGCGCTGGATTTAGGGGCGTGTCTGGGCAACCCGTAAGAGTTCGATTCTCTTCGCCCGCACCAATATTTATAATAAATAAAAAACACTTGCTTTCTGGTAATTTTTAACATAAAATCGGCATCAGAATAATCAAAAGGTAATAAACATGGCATCTAAAAAAGGCAGCAAGGAAGTTGTAAAGCTGGAAAACAAGGAAACCGGCTATTTCTATACAACAACCAAGAATACCAAGTCCGAAAATACGGCTGGCAAAATGAAATTCCGCAAGTATGACCCAAAATTGCGCAAGCACGTGGTCATGACCGAAGGCAAAATGCCTCACTAATAAAATCGCCCCAAATGGGGCGTTTTTTTAACAAATAATTGATGAAGTTTATCACTTAAAAAACGTCCAAATGGACGTTTTTTACTTGTTCAATTAAACGAATATTGACATTGGTTGGTAAATGTGAAGTGACCTGTATCGTCCATGTAATCGCCCGACGGCGCATAACACGATTCAATGCCGCCTGTATTGTTATCGGGTGTTGTACCATATACGGCATTTCCAGCGGCATTTTTGCCAATTTTCGGACAACGGACACACCCCAGTTGTGAATTGCTCAAATAGTACCCTGCCCCACATGCAACTGTTGTAATTGTAGCAGGCAAGCACTGCGCACCAGTATCTGGTGGGGTTGTTACCTCAGCACGCGCAGGCGTGCACATAAGCATAACAATCAATAAAAGGAATTTTTTCATATATCTGTTCCCCTTGTTCTTATTATTAAATTAGCGGCGTGCTACTCTTTATGCAGTGGTGATTCAAACCACAAGAATCCGTTGGTGTTGGACAATAGCGCGTTTCGGTTGTGGTTGTGGATTCCGCCCAACAGGTAGAATATGTCGTTTTTATATACGAATGCGTAGACGCATGGTACGTTGTGTCGTCGGCGCGGGTGCAGACGTATTGAGTGGGTGCTTCTGGAATTTGTACACCTGAATATTTTTCTTTTGTCCAACCAGATGGACACGTTATCGTTGTTGATGTTTGTGTTTGTGGACAGCAATATTGGTTGCCACTTGATCCGACCATACTGGGGCCACATTTGCAACGCGTGGTTGTCGTACAGCCCGCCAACCACGCTACTGCTGCATCGGCGGATTGAACCGCGCATAAAACAAATGCACAAAACACATAAAAACAAATTTTATTATTTATCACTAACACCCCCTATTGCTGTACAACCAAACAAAAACCACCAAAATATGGTGGTCGGGAAGTTAGAAAAATCATAAGAAAGAATGACCCGATGGCTTTCAATATATAACCACCGCTTCCCGACCAAATATGTCGGGATACAGAAAATAACAGGCGCAATATGCGCCGACCACTTTCTGTCGGACATTCAGTGCAATGCACCGCTTTCTTATGGGATTTTCTAAGTCCCGAACCCATACGTCCCCATGGATTCGTAATCAGTATAAATTTTTGATAAAATAAAGGCAAGGTAAAAATAAAAACAGCCCCATTTGGGGCGGTTTTTAATTCAGAACATCTCTATCTTCAACAGTGTATTCTATTCTACTCCCCGCAGTCATAGCCCACGATATTGGCATCCTTGCAACTAATGCATCAAAGTTTCTATTATTTGGTCGAACCGCGCCTTTAGAAAAGGAATATAAATTGAAATTTTCAAACACCCATTTGTCGCTATTGTACACCCACCCCGTTAATTGAGACAACAGTTCTAAAAAACGATCAGCGACATCACGCTGTCCTTGCTCTAAATCAAAAGTTGCATTTTCATTTTGAACAAAATTCTTATAATTGCCGTCTTTATCTGATATTTGTATTTTGTCGCCTCCCCTTCTTCCGACACTGATATTTTTTATATTTGCAAAAAAATCCTTCAATGCTTTCATAAGGGCGCTAGTAGAATAAGTGTTATCAAAAAACACTTTATACAAAGGAGAAGTTTCATCACCTGCACTGAGAAAATCCAACCAATCCAAAACATTCTCTGGGTAATTAAACATACTTTTGAAAGTGCCATCTGTATATAACAACGGACAAACCGCCTCTTGTTTAATACAGATATTGAACCTGCTACCCAAAATACCAAGCAATAGGTGAATTGTGCCTAACGGGTATTTACACTTAAATTTAGTTTTCCCATCAAATTTTCTAATATTATTTGGAGAGATGCAATTATTAAAATTTGCCCATTCTGGCTTTTGTAAATCTTTTACGGAGTTCCACATTAACATATGCTGTCCTATGCTCTTGATAAAATCTCTAAAAATTTCCATATCAAGAAAAATGCAATCACTGGCTCTGTAACCACTCTTTAGAGCCATAACCTTACCATCATAAAAGCCCACTATATTCCAATTCAACAGGGATTGCATTAACAACCCACACAGCAAGCCATCGCTGTCAGGACTTAATATACAATTTAAATCACGTTCAACTATCCAAGGATACTTCCTCAACAGTCCCGTGTAATCCAATCTGCCATTACCATCTACCAAATTGCACATTTCTACTCCTTTCGTAATTACTCTATCGGCAAACACAAACATTGTGCTGGATTGTTAGACAACGACCATTCCGCCGTTTTTTTCTTATATGCAGCAAAATCCTCTACAATTCTCTGCTTACACAAGTTTATGTAATCCTGAGATATGTCAATCCCTATATAATTTCTATTTAATGATTTTGCCGCTAATGCTGTTGTTCCACTACCTATAAATGGATCTAAAACTATACCATTCTCTGGGCAAAAACATTGTATAAAATCATATGGTAACTTGTCTGGGAAAGTGGCTGGGTGCAAATGTTTCAAGCGACTACCATCACCCGCTGTTTCATAACACCAAACAGTGCCTCTACACTTCATTGGATTTATCTTTATGGAACGAGTTGGTATTCTTATGCCATTTGTTAATCTTGTACCACCACCAGTCATGACTTTTCCGCCATGTTTGGACGGAACTTTCAACGGTTCTTTATTAAAATATGCTGGGCGTTCTCCTTTCAAAAAAACCATCATGTATTCATGATCCACCCTAAAACGTTTATTCCACCACGCCCCCTCGGCACCGTATTTTTTATAAATAAGGCATTCAAATAACTTAAATCCAGAATTATCACACCAATCTAATGCCATTCTAAACGATGTAAGGGTCTTACCAAAATTCTTTGTTTGATCTTGTATAACCACAACAGCAATTCCACCATCTTTTAGAACCCTGTATGACTCTCTCCCTATCTCTGATAAATTCACAGAAAACCCCTTGTAGTTTCTAATACCATCGTATGGTGGAGATGTGACGATCATATCTACCGAATTTTCTGGCAGTTCTTTCATTACCGTAGAACTATCGCCACAAATAAATCTATTTTTAAATGTAGAAATTTTCATAAAACCATTCCTTACCGCTATGACAGTTTACTGGCTTTTTCAATCACGTTCAATAATAAAAATTATTATTCACAAAATAAAAACAGCCCCATTTGGGGCGGTTTTTATTTTGTAAATTTACCAGTGCGGGGGAATCCCAATGGCACGGT
>UROD01000014.1 GCA_900549365.1 uncultured Rickettsiales bacterium
CAATGACAGAGATTCTAGCTCGTGTGGTGACTGCGGACTTTCGCCCTTGTTATATCTATTTGTCTTGCACTGCTAGCACCCTTGTCATTGCGAGCGTAGCGCGGCAATCCAGTAAAAATAATGCGTGCGCCATTCGGCGCACATCTATTATCTATTATCTATGCTCTAAATAAAAACCCGCCCAAACGGGCGGTTTTTATTAGAATCCGAATACCATACGTTGTTTCGACTGACGTTTCTTTTCGTTACGTACGGCCTCTTCTTTCAAACGTTTGCGCTTTGTAGTTGGTTTTTCATAACGCTGACGTTCTTTCATTTCGCGGTACAGACCTTCTTTCTGCGATTTACGTTTTGCAACACGCAATGCCTGTTCAACGTTGTTATCGCGAACCAGAACTTTCACCATAATGTATTCACCCCCTTTCGGCGTTTTATCTTTCAAACTTGACGTCCGTCGGCATAAATGCCGCCGCGACACTCAAATTTTCTAACTGTTTCGTTGCCGAAACACTAATTAAATTTGGTGGAGCCAATCAGACTCGAACTGACGACCCCCTGCTTGCAAAGCAGGTGCTCTACCAACTGAGCTATGACCCCAAAACTTTGCGCTTTCTATGTCTGAAAGCGTACGCATTTTATACACTTTTGCGCGCGTTGTCAACGTAAATCTTTCACTGGACAATTTTGGCGTTTGAACTATAATATATGGTATGGAAAAGATGATTACAAATTCTGGGAATTTTAAGTGTGCACAGACAAAATCTGGCCGTTATGCGTTGTACTGTGCCGACGCGATGGGTAAAATGCGTCGCGTACGCGGCATTGGCTTTGCGTCGCAACCGTTCCAGATTGTTGCACAATACCCGAACACGCCATACGTTGCCGTGTGTCGCACGGTTATGACGCCACGTGGCGCGGAAAACAAACTGTATTTGGTCAACACAAAAACCAGCGAAATGCCAGAACAGACACGCGATGGATTCAAATCCATTGTGTTTGACAGTGGCAGCAGAACTTTTTATTTCTCGCAGAATGCAGACGCATACTTTGCGCGTTATGCCCAATATTTGGCAATGCACAAGAACGGCATGGCAAACATTCCTGCGATGCAATATGCAAACGTAAATACCGCTGGCACACCCATTATGGTTGCCCCCATTGTACGCCAGCGGAAACGCAAACGCGTGCGTCGCGCACGTGGCAAATTGCGCGCACTGCGTCGCCTGCGCACCGCATCACGTAAATTGCGTCGCGCGCCAAAGTCGCGCAAACCTGCGATAAAATCGGCAGTCACGGCACACATGACTGTGCCATATACATTGCGCGCTGCGCCTGCATTGACATACACAAAACCAATTATCAATGCGCCTGTGCCACGCGCCCTGCGACCACAACAGCAACAGCATATGTCACCAGAAATGATGCGCATACTGATATTGCGCCAGCGCGCCGCGATGATGCAACGTGTGCGTTAAAAATTACTGCGATATAAAAACACACCGCCAAAAGGCGGTGTATTTTTTTCGGGTTTTAGGGTTTTGTACGACGTTATTTCACGGTCAATTCTTTGCCATGAACATCAACGTAAACCGTGCTGCCTTCGCCAACAGAGCCAGACAAAATCAAATCGGCGATTTTATCTTCGACCGCGGACATAATCAGACGCTTTAACGGACGTGCACCGAATGCCTCGTCATAGCCATTATCGCCCAACCATTTAATCGCGGCATCTGACACATTCAATGTGATGCGACGATCTGCCAAGCGACGTTCCAGATTATGCAACTGGATTTTCACAATGCCCGCCATAACGTCTTTGCCCAATGGGTTAAAGAACACAATTTCGTCAATACGGTTTATAAATTCCGGACGGAATTGGTGTTTTACCGCGTCCATCGACGGCAAATTGCTGGTCATGATGATAATCGTGTTTGTAAAGTTCACCACGTGCCCTTGGCCATCGGTCAAACGACCATCGTCCAAGATTTGCAGGAAAACGTTAAACACATCTGGGTTTGCCTTTTCGATTTCATCAAACAGCAACACCTGATACGGACGACGACGCACCGATTCGGTCAAGACGCCACCCTGTTCATAGCCAACGTATCCTGGGGGACTGCCAATCAGGCGCGATACAGAATGTGGTTCCATATATTCGCTCATATCAATTCGGGTCATTGCCGTATCGTCATTAAACAGATATTCCGCCAATGCCTTGGCAACCTCTGTTTTACCAACACCGGTTGGCCCCAAGAACATAAAACTGCCCGCGGGACGATGTGGATCAGACAAGCCCGCACGACTGCGGCGAATTGCACGCGCAACAACCGTCAACGCATGGTCTTGACCGACGACACGTTTGCGCAATTCGTCTTCGATGTTCAGCAACTTGGACTGCTCTTCGGCGTTCAGTTTGTCCGCCGGCACACCCGTCCATTTGCTGACAACCGCGGCAATATGTTCCGGTAAAACCGTCTTGTACTCGCGCGCATCGGCGTTCAGTTTGCGAATTTGTTCCTCTAATTCCGGAACTTTGCCATATTGCAATGCCGACGCCTTTTCATAGTCGCCCGCACGCATGGCCGACGCAACCTCTGCCTTGGCCGCGTCCAACGCCGCCATCGCATCAGACAGTGCACGCATCTTGCCCTGCTCGGCACGCCAATCGGCGGTCATCTTGTCCGATTCGGCCTGCAATTCGGCAATCAGTTTGTCCAATTCGCCCAAACGCTTTTTCGAATCCGCGTCTTTTTCTTTCTTTAACGCCTGCTGTTCGATTTTCAGTTGCATCAGGTGACGATCAACCTCGTCCAACTTTTCGGGTTTTGATGCGATTTCAATACGAACACGCGCGGCGGCCTCGTCAATCAGGTCAATCGCCTTGTCCGGCAGGAATCTGTCCGTGATATAGCGGTTCGACAATTTCACCGCCGACACCAGCGCAGAATCCGCAATACGGACACCATGATGCCCCTCGTATTTTTCTTTCAGTCCGCGCAAAATCGAAATCGTGTCGTCAATTGTCGGTTCATCAACATAGACCGGCTGGAAACGACGCGCCAACGCTGGGTCTTTTTCGATATACTGGCGATATTCGTCCAGCGTTGTTGCGCCCAAGCAGTGCAATTCGCCACGCGCCAACATTGGCTTTAACAAATTGCCGGCGTCCATGCTGCCTTCGCCCTTGCCCGCGCCAACCAGCGTGTGCAATTCATCGATAAACAGAATAATCCCGCCATCGGCATCTTTGACCGCTTTCAAGATTGCCTTGAAACGTGCCTCAAACTGGCCACGGAACATAGCACCCGCCATCAGCGCGCCCATGTCCAGCGACAACAGTTTTTTCTTTAACAAATTTTCCGGCACGTCGCCAGAAACGATTCGTTCGGCCAGTCCCTCTACTATCGCGGTTTTACCGACGCCTGGATTACCAATCAGCACAGGATTGTTTTTCGTACGACGCGACAATACCTGAATGGTACGACGAATTTCCTCGTCACGACCAATCACTGGGTCCAATTTTCCATCAGACGCCAATTTGGTAAAATCAGTCGTATATTTTTCAATCGCCTGCTGTGGCGTTTCTTGCATTTCTTCTGGATTCATGGTTATAAATCCTCCTGTTTTTATATTTTTTCGTTGATATGTATATAGTATCAAAACTGTCGTTTTCAAGGCACAGGAATATATTGCGCAGAAATTTTTTTTGTACTATTCTGATGCACATAAAGCGGGGGTAACAGCAATGACAGAATTTTCCAGCACCGACATAGAACAAATAAAAAATCACGGTTTAACACCTGACGCCGTCGCCGCACAAATGGCGGACTTTGCGCGCGGTTTTCCATATGCCGACGTCAGTGCCGCCGCGACAATCGGCAACGGTATCATTAAAATGTCAGACGCTGATATCGCACGTTACAGCAAAATTTATGCCGACGCCCAATCACATAAAAAGGTTGTAAAGTTCGTACCCGCGTCCGGCGCGGCAACGCGTATGTTCCGCGACCTGTTTGAATTTATGAACACAGGCACAATGAATGATGTGACGCGCCGCGTGCTGGACAACTTGGACAAATTCGCATTCTGGAATGATTTGAAACCTTTTTTGCCAACCAATGCCAGTGACGCGGACAAAATCGCATGCATTTTGACCAATGCGGGCCTGAATTACGGCAATTTACCCAAGGGGCTGGTTGCCTTTCATAAATACACCGAATACAGTCGCACCGCCGCCGAAGAACATTTGGCAGAGGCCGCCGCATACGCAACTGCTGGTGGTGTGGCACGCATACACTTTACCGTGTCGCCCGAACACATGGCGGGATTTAACGCCGTTCTGGCACGCGCCGTACCGGAATACAGCGCGCGCTATGGCATAAAATACGATATTTCTATGTCAACCCAGCGCGCCAGCACAGATACCATTGCCGTCAACCCAGACAACACACCTTTTCGCACGGACGATGGGAAATTATTATTCCGTCCCGCGGGTCATGGCGCACTGATTGAAAACCTGAATGATATTGATGCCGACATTGTGTTCATCAAAAATATTGATAACGTCACAACAGACCACCATCGCGCCGACACGGTGCAATACAAATGCGCGCTGGCGGGATTAATGCTGGAATTGCAGGCGCGCGCGTTTGAATACCTGAATAACTTTGCGGCACACAACATTGACGAAATTCGCACATTTATCAGAAACGATTTGTGCGTGCGCATTGCGCCCGATGCACCCGCAGACGTATTGCGCGTAATTCTGAACCGCCCAATTCGTGTGTGCGGCGTGGTAAAAAATATCGGCGCACCTGGGGGTGGCCCGTTCTGGGTGCGTGGCGACGACGGTACGGAATCATTACAGATTGTTGAATCCAGCCAAATTGCCCCTGATGTCCGCAATATTATGAACACATCATCACACTTTAACCCCGTAGATTTGGTATGCGGCGTGCGCGATGCGCGTGGGAACAAGTTTGATTTAACAAAATTTATTGACCCAAACACCGGTTTTATTTCGGACAAATCGTTCGGCGGTCGTGACCTGCGCGCGATGGAACGCCCAGGGCTGTGGAACGGCGCAATGGCGCACTGGAACACACTTTTTACAGAAGTTCCCATCACCACATTCACACCAGTCAAAGTTATTTGCGACCTGTTGTCGCCGATGCATATGGACAAATAAACCAAAACAGAAAACATTACTTGACATTTCCAGAAATTTAGTATAAATTATGCCCCAGTTATTAAAGGATTATTGATATGCCACGTGTATGTACAGTTACAGGTAAGAAAACAGAAGTAGGAATGAACGTTTCCCACTCTATGCGTCATACAAAACGCACATTCTTGCCAAATTTGCAAAAATTAAAATTCCACAGCGATATCTTGGATCGTGATTTCGCATTGCGTATTTCGACGGCCGGTCTGCGCACATTGACCAAACACGGCGGTCTGGACGCATATGTTATGGCGAAACCAGTATCACGTTTGACCGATGATATGGCTGCGATTAAAAAAGCGATTGAAAAAAAGCAAGGCAAGGCCGCTGCCCCTGCAAAGAAATCGGTGCACAAACCTGCCCGCAGTGCTCGCTTGGTTAAAAAAGTAGAAGCCAAGAAAGCTGCTGTTGCGAAATAATCACGCGGTTTTGGCCCCGTGGCGGAATTGGTAGACGCGCTTGACTCAAAATCAAGTTCTGCAAGGAGTGTCGGTTCGAGTCCGACCAGGGCCACCAAAAATATAAACCACCATTTTGGTGGTTTTTATTTTTGCCCTGTCGGACGAGAACCGTCGGTTCGGAACAAGCGGCAATTCTTTTGCCACATTGCACGCAACACTATTTGAACTTTGAACTCTGAACTTTGAACTTTATAAAAAATGCGCCGGTGGCGCATTTTTTATTTCTCAATTTTTTCTATTCTGTCAACATCGATTTCGGTTTTGAACATACTGGCATCGACCTCGCCATACAATTTGACAGTGTCGGTTGCACGAACATCAACGCCGCCCCAATCTTCGTCATCAATTTCAACAACCACAGAATCCGTCCCATCACGGAACAAATATTTTTCATCACCCATGCGCTGGATAATATTGCCCTGAACAATAACAGGTGTGTCATCACGCATTTTTTTAACCTGTGCCACACTGACAATCACATCAGCATTCTGGGGTGCAACGGGCGCATCCGCAATAAACCCAGCAAATGACGCAGACGACGCCATCATGCCAGCAATCACAAATACAGATATTTTTTTCATATTTCTTCCTTTTTGTTGTTTCAATGCGTAAATTGTAACACACTATTTTGTTAAATGCACGTCCATTTGTGGGAATGGGAAATCAACCCTTTTCTTTGGCAATTCACTGTAAATCTGTTCCAGTGTATCTGCGCTGGCGTCTGCCATATCGCCATATTTTGACCAGAAACGTACGGTCAAAATAACCGCGCTGTCGCCCAATTCCCGCACGAATACAGATGGTGCGGGCGTGTCCGCGATTCGTGGGTCCCGCGCCAATATATCCAAAATCGCACGACGCGCAACCGGAATACGTGAACCGTATGAAATTCCGACCGTCAAATCAGTACGACGCAACGACCCGCCCGACAAATTTGTGATTTCGCCATTAGACAACGCCCCATTTGGCAAGAATATAACTTGATTATCAAATGTGTGCAATTCAGTTGTAAAAATCATAATCTTTTTCACAATGCCGGTTTTGCCCGTGGCGGTTAAAATCGTGTCGCCGACCTTGAACGGTTTCAAAAACAATATAATAATACCACCGGCAAAGTTCTGCATTGTACCAGACAACGCCATACCAATGGCCAATGCGCCCGCGCCCAAGACCGCAACGATTGACGTCATCTGAACCCCAACCGTCGTCAGCGATATCACAATTGCAATTATACGCAACACAATACTGACAAACGAACCAATAAATGATTGCAACGATGGGTCAAGATGTCTGCGCTCCATTCCACGTTTGACAGATCGCGAAATACGTCCAGCCAGCCACAGACCCGCAACCAATATAAAAATTGATGCGGTCAGTTTCATTGCGAAATGCACCGCAGTTTGCCCCAGCGATGTAATCACAGATTCCAAATTTATATCTCTTGCTAATGCACGTGCAACTGTCATGAATATATTCCTTTGTACTAAAATAATCGGGTCATGTGACCCGATTTTAATCGTTACATTTCTATGTCTTCACAATTCGGGCCGTTTGTTGAAACCTCGCAACTCTTGTTCGCTTTGCGGAACCAGTTGCCGCCCTTGATTTCACAACTTTGTGTTGTTGTGGTGGTGCACACGTGGCATACACGCGTATCACGATTGAACACACTGGTCACCGTACGGGTAACACCACTGCCCGCGGTGGTGGTAACCGACGTTTCGCCATTGCCGCCACGCGTTAAATCTGCGTTTGTCAAACCAGACCCCACATCATAACTGATTGCGTATGGCGCGGCCAGTGGCGTTGATGCCTGCGTCGATTCCGCAGAACCCGTTCCGCCATTTTCGGCCATTTTCTGGCACATATATTGCGCCAAATCCGCCGATGCGTCCTTGGTGGCTGATGCAATTTCCGAATTTAACTTTGCATTATAGTTATCTTGGGCCTGACGCAGGGCCGCCGTCGCAATTTGCATTTTAACACTGTTCAACAGGTTCGGGAAACGCGCCGTTGTTTTCTGGTTTGCATTACCCGTAATCTGGGACAGATTGCGACCACTGACGCAGTACTGAATTTCAGGGTCTTGTTCAATCATCAAAATCGTGCGATTGATTGTTCCCGCAATGTTATTCAGTTCTTCTTCAATAGATGAAATGATACCATCAGCATTTGCAACATTCGCGTTACGGCTGCGTACCTGCGCCAAGTATTCGTTGACACCAATTTGCCCCGCCCCCAATTTTGTTGTTGTGCCATCGCCATTATCAACCACGCGCCCTGTTGCATCGCCCATCTTGATACTGCCGAACGAAATCATACCCGTTACGCGGTACGTCGTGCCATCTTTCTGGCTGCGCAACGAACCCGTACCCAACGTATCATCAGACGCAAATTTATTACATTCGGTGGTGCTGCCACAAACCTCTGTCATCTTGGCATCAACCAAATCCTGACACTGGTTCAATGCGGCGTTATCAATATTCAGATACAGCCCCATCAACATGGAATCCAAATCGTCCATCGAGAATGCTGGATTGTTCGCCTTGCACACGACCAAGGAATCAATCGGACAAATATCGTGAATGAAATCGTAATCCATACCGATGCAGTTCTGAAATTCAGACCCGCAACGTGTATCTGCGGTAAAGCAATCTTTGACCTCTTGGGTGCACGCATCAACACGCATTGCCGCCAACTTATCCGTGACATAACCCCAAATCAGCGGTTCCATGCGTTCACACGGGTCAATTTCCACCTTGCAGAAACTGCGCGCCATATCTGGACGAGACAAACACGAGTCCATTGTTGCAACACCCTTGCCCGCAATGTCGTCTTTACATGCGGTCTGGATACAATTTGAAATATTGGTCAGGCACGACTGACGGAATTTTGATTCAATTTTTGATTCTGCCAATTTAATTGTTGGCGCGGCCTCGCGCAGGAACGCCGGCCACACTTGATTGCGCACGGCAACACAGTTGTCTAAAACCTTTTCACAGATTGTACGTTTAGAATCCAGAATTTCCATCGTGGACGCGGTGATATCATATGTATTTACCGTCGCGACCTTGGTCGATGCAGTGCTGACCGCGGTGTTATTCTGCATGTTTTCAGACGCAATCGTTGAAACGCAATTTTCCCAATCCTTGCCACATGCGTCGTCGGTCTGCATGCACTTTTTGAATTCAACCATACAAGTACCCAAATCGTACTTGTTTGCGGATTCAAAACTTTCACGCAAGGCATCGCGAACCTCCGCTTGGGCGGCGACCAAATCCTGCTTGGCGTTAGCCATCTGGGTAGTTAAACTGTTTTCAAAGCCCTTGCAATCCGACACAATTTGACGTGAATATAATTGGGTCAAGAAATCCAAATCTTTTTCACAGTTATCTGGAATTTGTGCAGTGCATAATTCCTGTGCAGCGGCAAACAATGCTGCGCCTGTCTTGTCAGCAACGGTGCTGATTTCACTGTCAAAAACATCTTCGTCATAGACGCTGGTTTCAAACAAAGACATCAAACTCTGGCGGGATTGCGCTTTCTGTTTCGCCGCCGTCAAATCGTCCGTCGATATAATATTACCGTTTTCGTCGTATTTACGCGCGCCTGTAAAAACAATATCTGCATTTGCGCCCGCTTTAACTTTTTCGACATCTTCGGTGCGAATACGCGCGGCCTCGTCCATCATTGATTTGATTTCAGATAACTGGGATTCATATTTCGCGTTATCGTCACTGCACGCACAACTGCCACCGTTGGAATTATCGGTAATACAAAACTGATCCATGCAACCAAAATACGCATCATAACACGCCTGATTATACAGCCCCGTAGCGGTCAGTCGTGTACGTACAGTTGTGCCGTTTTGAATTGCCGATTGTTTGGAAACCTTGGTCGATTTGACCGCAGCCGCCGCACCACTGAAATCAGCAAATGCCACACCACATAACAAATACGCTATAATATTTTTCAGATTCATCTCTCTCCGCCCATATCATCTTACATATTTATGTCTTCGCACGATTCGATTTCCTGACAAAATTCTTGCTGGCCACCGGCACTGCGTCCTGCGAACAGACCGCCGACCGCACCAACAACACCACCAATCGCCGTGCCCCACCCTGGGGTTACCATTGTGCCGGCCGCCGCACCCGCAGTCATACCACCCGCCAGACCTTTCAGCCCCGCAGTACCCTTGGATTCACCACCGGTTTCACAAACCTGTTGCACACGGCAAACATGACAGTTGCGCAATGACGGTTCAAACGAGACACTGCGAATATAACTGTAATTCTTGCTGGACTTGTCCGGTGTTTCCACCTGATACGTGGCCAAACAATTCTTTTCGGCCGCCGCCAAGTCCTGTTTGCGCGACAGTTCTGCAATCTTGGTTTCCAATGCACGCATTGCACGATTTTCTGCACCAATTTGCGCAATCATTTTTGCACTGTTAAATACGGTGTCGCCCAATGACTTACGCCCCTGTGGCTTTTCACTGTCTTGGCATGCCGCAACGGTCTTGTCTTGTTCAAACTGTTTGAAAAATTCATCAACAGACGCCGAAACATTGTTGCGAACCGTTTCACGTAACGCCGCCAAATCTGTTGAATTATCAGGTACAGATGTCAGCGACGCAATCGTTGTATCGGTTGGCAGACACGACATATCAGTTCCGCATACTGCCCCCAACTGTTCGCCGAAATAATTCAAGCACCCCCGAACCAATTTGTAATCCATCTGTAACAAAACGGACTGGACAATAATATCGAATTGCTTTTCATTTTTGCACGATGGGTACATTGACTGTGGACACAGCGCGGCAATTTCCGTTGGCGTTTTGCCCAAACATTCCGGTGCGGTAAAGTTTTCACCACACTTGTCTTGTAAACATTTGTCAATATCATTTTGGCAAAACTGAGTACGCAGATAACCCAATTTGTCGTTCACGCTGCTCTGAATCCCAGGAATCAACGTTTCGCATTCTGTAATCACCGGACAAATACCCGCCGCCACATTTACATCGGTCAAACACGTTGAATTTGTTTCTGTGCTGCAACTGTCCTCCAAACAAACTTGGATTCGTGCCAAACATGTCGCACGCGCATTTTTGTCTGCATACTTTGCAGCATCAGCCAAAATTGTTTCAGATTCCGCCGCCCAATCTTGAATGACATAATCACGCACCGCCATACATTGATCCAACACGTTTTCACACGCATTTGCACGACGCCCCAGCAAGTCCGCATCCAGACAGTTTTCAAAATTAGTTCCGCAACCACCCTTGTCCGCGATACACGCACGATACGCCAACAAGCATTCACCACGATTGTACTTATTTGTCGTATCCAGCATTTCCAAACGCGCCTTGCGTACTGCGGCCTCGGCCGTGCGCTTGTTCACGGTTGCGTTTGTTTTTTGGTCGGTCAAATACGCATTAAACGATTTACAATCCGATACAATCTGGCGCGCATACAAGGTTTCTTCCATTTCGGCCCTGTCGCCACACGCCGCCAATTTATCAGCGCAATATTCAGATGCCATCGCATACAGACCATCACCAATATCATTATCAGAATCCAATGCGTCCGTATCACTGACACTGCTGCCACTGTTTAACCAATCAATAAAACTAATACCCGATGCACGCGAACTCTTTTTTGCCTTTTCACTTTCACCAAATACCAACTTTGCCTTGGCACCCAACTGCTCGCGCTCTACCCCTTCGGTATACAAGTTGTCGGCATCAGATTGAATTTTTTGAATTTCCTGTATCAAGGTTTTTGACTGTTCAATATTTGACGAACATGCACAACGCCGCCCCTCGGATTCATCCAGCAAGCAAAATTCATCCATACACGTGCGATATGCCGTACGGCAATCCGTATCCGTACTTTTATTATCAGATGTGGTATTCTTCGCCACCGCCGCAACAGGTTCTGGCGTCGTGCTGGCGGTCACGCCCGCGGTTGTAACGGTCGGCTTGGTCGTTACCGTCGGCTGTATTTTTACAACCATATTTGGTGAACGCGCGCCCGCCATAGACATACGCGTTACCCCAATGCGTACCGCATCCGTATCACGCGCCGCGCCAAATGCCATCGTTGGGACAGCACATAATAATGTCAAAAATGAAACTAATCTCATATGAATCCACCCTACACTACTATGCCTAATTTTATCAAATGTCGGGGCGTGGCGCAAGCAGATAAAAAAATCTTGCAATTTTTTATGCCACGCATTATGATTACAGCCATGAATTTGCAGAAAAATCCAAGGAATAAATATGGCAAAAGATGATGTAATTGTATTCAGCGGCACAGTCGAAGACAAACTGCCCAACACCATGTTCCGCGTTAAATTGGAAAACGGACACGAAATTTTGGCAACCGTATGTGGCAAAATGCGCAAGGCGCGTATTTGGGTCAACATCGGGGAACGGGTTCGTGTTGAAATGACACCATACGATTTGGACAAGGGTCGCATTACATTCGTTGAACGTAATCGCCCAACCCCAGATGCAACCAATCAATAAGTAAAAATCCACCCGCACGGTGGATTTTTTATTTGAAAATTATTGAAATACCCCTTGCCCAGAAATGGGCTTTTTTGATATCATATACCACGTATAAAGGAATGAGAAAGATTTTGCTTTTTGCCGCCACATTGTGTGCCGGCATCGGCATGGCCGATGCTGCGGTGCGCAGCGCGTCAAATCTCAGCCGAACCCCAGCAACACCAGCCAGTCAATCGCAATCGGTCGTATCCCGCGCCAGTGGCGTGGTCGGCGCACAATCACGCGCCACAACCGCACGCAGCAATGCAAACGTCACCACATCGCGTACTGGGGTGCACACTGCGGGGCGCACCGCATCAACAAAAACTATTGCACGCACCGCATCAACGACAACTGCGCGCGCCACCACATCACGCGCCACCGTCGCAACCACACCTGCACGCAGTGGAACAACAACCAACACCACGCGCAGTGCGCGCACCGCCACAATAACCAGTGCCACCGGCACAAACACATTCGGCACGGGGTACAACGCATGTCGCGATGCGTACTTTACATGTATGGATCAATTTTGTGCGAAACAAAACGACACATATCGTCGCTGCGTATGTTCGTCAAAACTGACTGAAATTCAATCACGCGAACGCGCATTGACCAATGCGTCTGATAACTTGCAAGATTTCAAGAATTTGAATATAGAGATTATACCCAAAACCGCAGCAGAGGTTAACGCCATGCTGACCGCCAGCACCGGCGAATTGGCGGCATCATCGGCACGCGATAAATCTGCATCGGCAACCGCCCTCAGCGGCATTAGCGAGGTTTTAAGTAACGCAAAATCCAAATCACTGTCGACCAGCGGAACGCTGGACATTGCAGGCGACATAAACGCGATTTGGTCAACCACAGATTTGGCCGACGGCGCAAACATTTCAAACCTGACGGGCGAACCATTATATAATGCGGTTCATGCCCAGTGCGCAGAAATGGTATCAGCAAACTGTCCGTCCAGCACGGTTTTAGGCATGGTTGTATCTGCATACGGCATGTACATTGAAAATGATTGCAGTGCATTGATAAACGCACTGGACAAGAAATTAAACACCGCAAACAGCACCATTCGCGGTACCGAACGTGAAATGAACACGGCGCGATTGGAAAATTATAACGCACACAATTCAACATCTATCAATGATTGTATTGCCCAGGTACGCAGCGATATCACCGCCGACACCGCATGTGGCAAGGATTATGTACACTGTTTGGACATATCGGGCAAATACCTGAATCGCGATACAGGCGCGCCAATTTACACCACGAATTTTTACCAGTTGGAAAACCAGATATCATTATCGGGCGATGTGTTGACCAACCCAACAAACCGAATGATTGTTGCCGAATTAAACAACAAGCGCGTATATGCCGCCCGCGGTCTGGACACTTGTCGCGAACTGTCGGACGAGGTATGGGACGAATTTATGCGTCAGGCAATCGTTGAAATTTATCAGGGGCAACAGTCGCGTGTCCGCGATGTTAAAAACGAATGTTTGGACGTTGTGAACGCCTGTTATGATGAACAGAACAAATCGTTAAAAGATTTTAGCAATGTCAAAGAGCAGTTATTGATTGGTTCACGTCTGGAACTGTCCGAAGAATTATGCAAGGAAAAATTATACGCGTGCAGTAACCTGTATGGCGACGGAAATGGTAACGGTCTGGATTTATTGGTAAACGCAATGCGCAACATCACCGATCAGAAAATCGGCAAAGAATGTCTGACCACACTGCAAGAATTTGTCCAAGATACATGTGCAGTTCCCAACAACGACAGTTTGCACAATTACCCATACGCATGCCGTGTCTATGCCCCAGGCAGTCAAAAATACGCCGCAATTTCCACATGTAATCAACGTGTATGGAATGATACAGGCAGCACATCCAACGGCCCTGACACCAGCCAAGATCAAACCACACCAGAAGCAGAATGGTTGAACGACAATGAATATATGTGCCACTTGAAATCCACATTCTATGAATGCAGCGAGGGGTACTATATGGTCGCCCAGAACGACAAAGGCGAATGGAAATATAATCCAGACGAAATCGCAGGCAACTATTGTTTCAGATGTCCCGCCGCCGCCACATCGTGCCCTGGGGGCAAGGCCGCACCAATCTATGCAAGCGAAACCCAAGATATCTGTGGCACGGACTATATTGGCAGTTTGTATCAAAAGGTTGTTCGCTATGCAATGCAGGCATGCGTCCGCCCATCAGAATCCAGCAAGGGCGACTATGTATTGCCAACCACAATTATGCAAGATGTCAATGTTGTCATGGATTCTGTACGTGTCACCATGGCCAAGGAATTATCAACGGAATGTGACCGTCTGGGCGGTGTATGGGTTGACACGCCATGGGTTGATGTGCAACGCGATGCCGATGGCCAACTGGATGGACTGCACGATTACACAGGCGACGCACAATATAAACTGTTCTATACTGAAACCAGTGCGAATACACAGTGGGGTTATTGCCGCCCACCAAAAGATACAGACCCTGTATCCGCCAACAACGATACTGGCACTGGCACTGATACCCCTGGCGATGGTACTGGCGACGGGACTGGCGGTGGTGATACGGGCGGTGGTGATACTGGTGGCGATGATTCTGGGACAAACACCCCAATCCAAGATGCCGCCAAAGATAACGCGGGGCAGTAGGGAATCAGGCAACTTGCACAATATGGCAAAATCTGATAGAATATGAAAATAAGTGAGAGATTGAGTATGAAAAAAATATTTATACTTTCAATGCTGTCTTTGATTGGCGCAAATGCGGGCGCGGCAACGCCGTGGTGGCAACAGCCAACGATTTGCAGATTGGACCCGACAAAGTGCTATGCATCAATGGGTACAGGATACGACAGCGAAATGTGGGACGCCGACAGCGGTTGTCGTGGAATGAAATGGATTTGTGCCGATGCACTGACCGATACTGAGGCAACCGACGCAAAACTGATTGGACGCGCAGACATTGCACGCGGCGTGGGCATTGATTCTGATTTTGACACCAATGTATTAAACGGCGATTGTTTTGGCATGCGCAAATCCAGTGCCGGTGGCACCAAGGTTCTGGTTGATGGCAAATACGTCAATGTATGGTGCGCGGGCGTTCTGCGTGATGTTGACGAAACCTTGGAATTTGGTGAAATTACACATGGCGCACAACCAACGTGTCAAACACTGGCAGACGATGGTTTTGTTGCAATCGCACAAAATCGTTGTATTGGAAAATCGTTTGACAGCGTCAAATACTTTATTGAATGCGATGGTGGCGATGGCACATTACCCAATCGTTTGATTGTATTAAATGGCGCAGAACCAAACGCATCTGGCGGTATGGCCAGTCGTGATGCTGCGGACCAGTTAATGGACAAGATGTACGACGTATCACAAAAACAACACAAAATATATTTCAAATAAAAAATGCGCCATCGGCGCATTTTTTAGAGCATAGATAATAGATATAGTGCTGGCAACTTGTTATTCTGGTGATTCTAGCACCCTTGTCATTGCGAGCGCAGCGCGGCAATCCAGTAAATAAAGTCGC
>UROD01000015.1 GCA_900549365.1 uncultured Rickettsiales bacterium
TGTCGCTGTGTGAAATACTGCGTTTGGCAAAATCGCAATATCGCGCATAGGCACGGCCGTAAACGAAAACGCCGACGATGCGCCGATTGGCGTTTCCGCCATAAACAGGCACGCCGTCCCCAGAATCACCAAGTCCAGATAGCACTGATGAATTGTGGTATAAAAATTTGAATCATTCAGATTCGCACGCAATGCCGCCGTGGCTGCGTCTGCATCGGGCGATGCGTCACTTTCCGGAATCAGTGTCAGCCACAGTGATTCTGGTGGTGTCATCAGCGAATATATTGATGCCGCCAGATTATCCACAGCATCCGCCGCGGTTGCATCAAACAGTGTTGCGACATCTGTATCGTTGGTCGGCATAGTGTATCGCATTGCGGCATCCCACCGTGCCAACCATGGCGCACGCGCGTCCAGCGCACGCCGATACATTTGTTCTAAATTATTTTGCATGTTTTCTCCTTTGTTTTGTTAAACATTGAATTTCGTGTTTGCCGTATATGCGCGGCCTGTATAACCCGCGGGGTGCACGGGTGTCGGCGCGATTGTAATTGCGCCCGCCACCGCGTCCAGACCGTCGTCGTGTCCCGTTCCAATTGGTGACCACCCCATCATTTCGGCAACAAATGGTGTTTGCGTTATTTTGCGGTGCGCATACAATCGCCCCGCAGCCAACGTTGGTTCAATCGCGTCCAAGATTCGGTCAACCTTTGGCCGATTGTTGGTAATACGCGTGATTGTGATTGGCGTGCCGGCACGTATTGCCGCGTCGCGCATTATTTCTGGTAATGCATTTCCAATACCATTTGTTTCAATCGTGATACGTCGCATACCATATCGTCCCAAAAATCCCAGCACACAATCGCACTGATGTGCCAACGGATGCGTGTCGCCATCGGACACCGTCATATATAAAATGTCGTGAATAAAAACACATCGCGATGCATCATCACGATACAAGACGACGCACACACTGCCATCGCGACCACGACGTCCCGTCGATGGGTCCCAATATGCCGCTGCGCCTGTAATTTTATGCGCGCCGATTTGTGCGGTACGCGCGTCAAACACATCGTCGTATAATCGCATTGCCCCAGGATCCAGACGCGCGCGCGTTGGCGCGACAGGTTGCAATAACATCTGTGATGCAAAATGACGTGGGCCGGTGGCGTCACGCAATTCTGCGATGCGCGCAGGCGGGAACAATTCAGGCCACACGGACGCACCCGTCGCATCAATTATCGGTATTTTCAATACGTTGTACCCACGTAAAAAAGGCGTTGAAAAACCAAAATTTTTAGATACTATATCAGACATGGATTTTACCCCTAAAACTTTACCAACGAATTTGGAGGCCGAACAGGCCGTCTTGGCCGCGGTGCTGATGAACAACCGCGCATTGGAACGCATTTCTGATTTCTTGAAACCAGAACATTTTTCGCATCCTGCGCACCAAGAAATTTACAAGTTGGCGGAACGTCAATTTGCCGCCGGCATTCCGTTTGATATCATCACGGCGAAAAACTATCTGGACCAACAAGGGACGTTGGAATCTGTTGGTGGCGTTGATTACCTGACCCAGTTGGCGGGGGCCGGCGCAACTGTTGTAAATGTTGAACAATACGCACGCATCGTATACGACAATGCATTGCGTCGTGAACTGATTGAATTGGGGCAATCAATTACCGACAACGCTTTTGTAGAGGATTTAGACAATCCTGTTTCAACCCAGATAGAGGTTGCCGAACAAAAGTTATTCAATTTGGCGTCGTCTGGTGAATCCAAGCGCGAGGTTGCACCTATTGCCACCGCATTGGCTGGCGCACTGAAAGAGGCCGAGGTTGCATACAAGGCCGATGGTAAGTTGTCTGGTTTGACAACGGGTTTGAACGCGTTGGATAAATCCATCAGTGGTCTGCACCACAGTGATTTGATTATTATCGCGGGTCGTCCGGCAATGGGTAAAACAACGCTGGCGATGAACATTGCGTTCAATGCCGCAAATGCTATTTTATCGGGTCGTGCCAACGAACAGTACAAGGGCGCGGTTGTGTTTTTCAGTTTGGAAATGTCCCAAGAACAACTGGCGGCGCGTGTGCTGTCGTCACAGTCCAAGGTTCCAGCAACCGCCATGCGCGAAGGGTCTTTTTCAGACGAAGAATTTTTGAAAATGACCCAGTATGCACAGGCAATCGGTCGCGTGCCACTGTTTATTGATGACACCCCTGGGATGTCCGTGCCAATGATTCGCACCCGCGCACGTCGTTTGGCACGCAAGTGTGGTGGGATTGCGTTGATTGTTATTGACTATCTGCAGTTGATGACGTCCCCAGGCGGTCGCAAAAACGATAACCGTGTCCAAGAAATTTCCGAAATCACACGTGGGCTGAAAATGCTGGCCAAAGAATTAGATGTTCCGGTCATCGCCCTGTCCCAGTTGTCGCGTAGCGTTGAAAACCGCGATGATAAACGCCCCCAGTTGGCGGACTTGCGTGAATCAGGTTCTATTGAACAGGACGCTGATATTGTTATGTTCACGTACCGCGAAGAATACTATTTGGAAAATCGCGACCCGTCACAACGTATTTCGGGCAACACCAATGCCAATATTCAGGAATCGTATCAAAAGCGTTTGGAACGCTCGCGCGGAAAGGCCGACGTTATCATCGGCAAAAACCGTCATGGTCGTCCTGAAACCGTACGTATGGCGTTCTTTGGCGATTACAGTTTGTTCGACAATCTGGACGAGGTTGAGGCCCGCGGCGAAAATGATTATTCCAACACATCGCCTGCACAGGAATCAATGGCCGACGACACAGGTGCGCCAGAGCAAATTGACCCATCAGCATTTCCAGACGATTTGTAATTATTTCCTTGCGGCGGGCGCAAAAATTGACTAATATTTTGTCAAGAAATATTTAATCAGGAGTTCTGCGATGGCCCAAGAAGAAATCATATTTCCAAACAATATCAGAAATATTCGTATGGCAACCGGTATGAAAATGACCGAGTTGGCGCGTCAATCACACCTGTCTTTGTCCGCTGTGTCCAAGATTGAAAAGGGTGTCCGTCGCCTGAACCAAAAACAGTTATTGAATATCTGTAATATTTTGGGTTGCAAGTTGTCTGACATTTTCATCAAGGAAGACGATGCCGTCGCCGACCAATGGCAGAGTGAAATTAAACGCCGTCTGAATGATAACGAAGACAGCGGTTTGAAAATCTTTGGCAGTGGTCTGCGCAAGATCCGTCAACAAACCGGAAAAACAATCGCACAGGCCGCCGCAGACGCAGGTATGACATTGTCCGTATATCACAAGATAGAGGTTGGCCAGCGCGAAATTTATCAAAATGAAATTGAACCATTGGCAAAATCTTTTGCAATGAGTGCCGAAAAACTGTTCGATAAAATTGCCACCCTGTACAAATCCGGCGAATTAAACAAGCAAATCAGCAAGGTCAAAGAACGCGTTAAATCCGTATTGATTCCTGACAATCCGGCATCTGGGATTGATATGCATGGTGGGTTGTATGGTGCAAAATTGTACGACAGCGCACGCAAAAAACTGGTTCCTGTATTCGGTACGCCAGATGGCAAATCAATCACATTCAAAAAATCCGATGAAACTATGATTGTTGCCCCCATGCCGTTGGAGGGTCGCAGTGGTATCTATGCCGTGATTCCAAATTCCAAACGCTTGGGCGGCTTTATCCCAGAACATGCATATGTGTTTGCCGATGCCACAACCACACCTGTGGTTGGCGATTTGGCGGTATGCATTGATACTGATTTTAACAAACTGGAACCTGACACCGTTGCCACGGCCCAGATTGTCAGTGTCCGCCAAGATTCCAAGGGCAAGGTTTATGGTCAAATTGTTTCACCCGAAGAAAAGATTATTGGCCACACCATGCACAAGGTTATTATGATTGTTATGGAATAATCATTTCAAACGGAGAGAGATATGAAAACCAAAGCCAGCACAGTTGCCCAGAAATTACTGAACCTGTACCGCCAAGAGCATGTTATATTTGGCGGTTGGGCGGCGGTGAACCAAGTATTCGTTGCCGAGGCCGACAATGACGTTATGCGTGAATTGCGCGCATTGCCAACAGGCAAGATGTTGATTCAGCATATCGAAAACCTGCGCAGCGGGAAAACCCCTATGGATTCTATTGAGCGCGAACTGATGCCGTATGGTGGCACAATGGACCGATCTGTGGCGACGATTTCATTGACCGCAGCAGAAATGACAGAATTAGAATCTGGAATAAACGCGTTTACACCCGATGACGCAGGTTTGGAACGCATCCAGAACCTGAACGTTGTCAAACGTTTTGGCGGCGAATGGACTGTTGCAATTCGTGCGGCATTAGCATCACACCCTGACCTGTTGCAAAAATGGGCGGTAATTACCAAAACATATCGTGCGTACTATCTGTGGCATGTGGCAACAGATATTTTGAACCAGCCATTGTCTGAACGTGCACACGCACAATTACAGGCCGATATGCCAGAATACGAAACATATCTGCCTATGTTTGGCGATGCGGGCGATGAATTGTTGCACAAATTGCGTGCATTCATCAGCGTACGCGAACCCGTTGCATCAGACAACGCACCTGACGCGCCAACATCTATCTAGTCCGCATCGCTGGTACGATATATCGTGTCGGTTGTGTGTGGTGTACCAATGTAAATCATTGTGCCGGTGGGCGACAAAATAAATTCCAATTCCCGCAAGCGTTCACGCAGGTTTTCGCGTTTCTGGGCGGTGTTGCATGTATTTGGAACCTCTACATCATCACAAATTATCAGGTCGGCACGACTGCCGGTGATATTACCTGCAATACCTGCACATATGACCGATGGTTCACGAATGCCGACGGGACGATTGATTGTTATTCTGTCGCATGCCCACGCACGACGCCCCGTGGGAATCATATCTGCACAACGTGGATGATTTTCCAATATATTACGAATATGTCCAACCATGCGCGATGCCAGTGTACTTTCCGCCGATAAAATCAAAATTCGATATTCAGGGTGCATACACAGCACGCATGCAGCAAAGATTCCCACGACCGTTGATTTGCCTGAATGCCGAAATGCCATCAGCAATCCACGATGTGGCGCGTGCATCAAAACATCCACCAAGAAATTCATTATCTGGCGATGATGCGCAGGGGTCGTCATATTCAGTACCGCGTTCCATTCGTCCATAAAATCACAAAATGCCGTAGTCATCGCGATTTTCGTTTGGGGCCGCGTCTGTAATAGCCCCATAATCATTTATCAATTTTGGCAACGCCCCGTCCAATACAGACACCAGATTATTGTACAGACCCATTACACCACCGCCCGACAATTTATCTTGGATAACACGCAGGTTATAGTCCAAAAAAGATTTTACATTATCAAACGTGTTTGCCCACTGGGTCAAATCCACATCAACTGTGCGCAGGTCACGAAATGCCTCTAATAAAAAATTGAAATCAGCATTCAGTGCGGCAACATCTATCGGCAGTGTTGGTTGGTAATCAATCACACGGGCCAGCGCAATGCGACGAAATATATCAATGGTGGCGCGCGCCGCGGGTGCGGTTTGAAATACGATTGTACCACCCGAAAAATCATCGTTCGGCACAACCGAATAAATACCCGATGCGTCAGATTGCAATACTTCATCAATTGCAACATGAACGTCTGCATTTTGGAAAAATGAAAATGCGAACGGAAATTCCGTGGTCGCGCCATCGCCAGTATATGATATTTTATACATACATTCCCCCATCTGTTATCCAACCAAATCGTCAAATCTGGCCAGCAATGTTTTCAACAGGTTTGGTTTTGTCGTCTTGATTTTGCGTAATTTTTCAAGCGCGTTACGACGCTTTTCATCGTATGGCTGTGCCGTTTCAGACGTCAGACGGCGCAGAACCGCCCCTTCGGTCATGCCACGGTTTGACATACCCGATGCACCGTATTTTGCGCGCTGGGTCGCCAATGCTTTTTTTACCAAATTGACCTTGGTCTGTTCATCGGCCGCCATATCTGCCAGAATTTTTTGGCGTTGTGATTTGGCCTCTTGTTTGTTTTTCTTGTAATCCAGAACGGATTGAACATCTGATACTAACTGTCCCATAAGGTTATCCTTTTTGTATTTGGTGGTTAAATCGTATAATTTCCATAAATTGTTACCGACTGAATGGTTATCGGCAACTGGTCATCACTGGTGATTGTCCATGGCGCGACACTGGTATCACGTGTCCACCCCAGTTGCGACACATGCACATCACCGGTGTATCCAGACGCACTTTGCGCCGTATTTGGAATATCGGCGCGCACATCGTTTATAAACAATGAACACGTGTCCATTACGCGCGCTGTTATGCGACGAATGCGGGCGCGTGCGGCATTGTGCCCTGATGCGCGCAACGGCACGCCCGATGCCAATACCGAAAACGGTAATGCATCACCGTCAGATAAGGCATCTGGTGAAAATTTTTCCAACCAGTATTTATCACCGCGGCGAACAACCACATATGTTTCATCACCCAGTACCGCAACAGATATGAAACTGCCGCGGGTTTGGTACACACCCCACGCAGATATATTCAATGCCGCATTATGGTTCAACACCGCCATACTGCCGTCCGCCATAACGACGAACAGTTGCCGCGTGGATTGGTTATATGCAATGTCTGTGGGCGACGTCATTAAATGTTTGGCATATGCGCACAGGTCTGTTGCACTGTAATTTTCCCCCAATTCGTCCAAGCATAATTCGCGAATATCACGCCCATTGGCGGAAATGAATATCGTCGCACCCTCTATCTGTTGCGGTGGCAGGTATCGTGATGCAATACTGCCCACCGATGTATGCTGTTTGATATCAACCGACGATGGGGTCAGTGGCTTGTTCGCAATCGCCCATTCGCCGACAGTGGTCAATATTTGCAAGTTATCACTGCTGACCACGGTACAGATTTGCTGGCGTTGACGGGACAGCAATGTGATAAAAATCGCCTGATCGTCCAGACCCGTACCCACATCAAAATCATTATGTCGCCCCACCCCAGACATCCAAACGCCCGCGGGATAATCACGCGCACCACCGAACACCAATCTGTCTTGGTGGAATGTAATACTGACTGGCCAGCCACGACGGGTGCTGAATGCGGCCTCGCGCCAATCGGTAATGGGTGCGGTTGGCAATGTAAATGCACCGTTTGTACGCATAACCGCAACAGTTGGACTGGTGACCTGATGCACAGTCCACTGTTTGTCCATCAATAAAAACGTGCCGCCAACACAATCGGTGTTCCAGAATGTAGCACTGGTTGTAAATGTTGCGAAATTGTTGCCGGCACTGTTTGCCGTGACGGTGATTTTTATATCGCGCGTGTCATCAAATCGCATAAACGGCATATGAACCGTCATATCATCATCACTGCGCGCAAATTCAAATGTCGTCAAATCAAAGCCAGTTGCCGTTTTACGCAAAATGCGTGGCTGGTATTCTGGGTGCACAAAAATCATTGTGCCAAAACGCTGGGCATATTGAATCTGTGCAATATCCGATGCCGTCCACGGTGCAATGATATCACACACGCGCGTTGCGCCGTTATACACATAGATATGTCCCGCCGTTATTGCCAGAATGTATTCGTCATCTTGGCCGACTGAAAACGATATCAATCGCGCCGACGCCCCCAATTCGGCGACACGCCCCAATCCCGCACGACGACGCAGTCCACCACCCGCAATAACGTCCATATTAACCAACGCGGCCAAACCAGACAAATTATCGTGCGTATAAAATTCTGGGGCAATATCGCCATTGGCAAACGAATTGATTGTTTTTACAAAGTTTCCCATATATTCCCCCGTAATCCTAGAATCGTGCATTTATCAGTGAAAAGTTTTCAATCCCCGCGACGCTGGTTGTGGTGCTGTCTATAAATTTCGCAGATTGTAATTCTGCATCATATAACGCCGCCAGTGTTCTGAATATCGTTTGGTCACCGGTCAATGGCACACAAAATTCCATTGCTAATTTAGTCGCAACCAATGATGCAAAATATGCTGGATATGCATCGGGCGCAACACGGGTCAGACCGATAATCGTTATACGGTCTGGTTGGGCGGTGATACGATTACCAACAATGGCGTTGCCACCAGTATGCGTCACGCGCAGGCATTCCGGTGGAATCAAAAAATCGCCATCTGCGGTTTTGGTCAATTCAAATTTTTTTGTTGCAAATCGCCACGGATGTACCGCAATCAGCGCATCGGTTATCGGTTCAAACAATGTACGCGCCAGTTGCGCGGCAGGCATATCGTCCAATAACGACTGAATCGGCTTTTCCCCCAGTTTCAGTAACGCCATTGAACATAAATCTATTTTGGTCAGCATGATGATATTCCCCCTGCTTTATAAATAAAAACGGGGTCGACACACATAATGCCGACCCAACATACAATAAAATCTGTATATGATTACGCCAATGCAGCGGTTGTAACATTGCCAGACGCAACAGCAACCTTTTTCAACGACGTATTATCAGACGCATTGATAATAACGATGTCGCCAGTATTCATCAACGTTTTAACATCGTTGAAATATCCACTGGCCGTGATTGTTGCCATCGTCACATTTTCGGCATAGTGCCACAATGTAAAACCATTTGCATACGCAATCACTGACAAATTTTTATTCTGAAAAGCCATTTATTTTTCCCTTTGGTTATAATTATGTGGAACTGGGGTTATTCGCCGTCGGCGTCTTTGCATTTCATACGCACAATACCGTCGCCATCAATCAGAACCGCCCCTTGGGACATACTGTTGCTGATAAAGTGCGCGGCGCGTTCACCATGCCATGAAATGTCGGTCTTGACCTCTTGGCCACAGGCGTGTCCAATGCTGGTTGCGTGATATATAAAGCAATCGCGTTTTGTTGTTGCCGTCAATGGCAATGCGTTATACAACACCCATGTAATACCCAACCATTTTTTGGACGCACCACTCGATATCAGTGGCAGGTCATTGCCCACATAGTCCGCCGACACAAATTCAGTAATGCCCAGCAATTCTTTCCACTGGTGCACGCCAACAACCGCGAAACGACGACCGTCGTCGGGAATATCTTTCTTGTTTAATTCTTCGACCGCGGACAATATTAAATCTTTGGACAGGCCAGCCGAATAATCACCAACTGATGCAGTTGCGCCCGACATTGCGTTCACAATCAATTCATCGGTCTTGCGCCCCAATGCATATGCACCGGCACTGGCCACAACACGACGTTCATCAATATTGGTTTTCAGTTCGTCCAATGCGTCGACCCAATCGCCGGCATAGTAATCCTGTAATACACATTCGACAGGTTCGTGATTCAGATTCATAACTGGCACAATACCATGACGTGATTTTGTTGCGGCCGTGCCACGACCAACCTTTTGAAATGTTGTTGATGCGCCGATAACACCAGATTTGCTGCGCACCGTGCCACGCAACTTGGTGCCCATTTGCTGGTACGCCAAATGAACGTCGGCTTCGAATTGTTTGATAAAAACATTATCGATTGAAACAGACATAAAAAATCCTTTTTGATTAAAATAAAAAAAAAGACGTAATGAATTACGTCCACCAAATACGAATCAAGCGGTTATGCGATTGTGTCGCGCCGCGTGATGCGAACAAACTGGGTTCTGGCGTTATACCAGAATTATCCGATAAAAATTTTCAGTCGCACCAATAACGATACGACTGAAATTTTTCATACAATTAAAAACCCCACCAAACGGTGGGGAAATTTATTATTTTTTCTTTGCAGGTGCTTTTTTAGCAACCGGCTTTTTCACAGCAACTTTTTTTGCTGGGGCTTTTTTAGCAACCGGTTTTTTTGCAACTGGCTTTTTCGCTGCTGGTTTCTTAGCAACTACTTTCTTTGCAACTGGTTTTTTCGCTGCTGGTTTTTTAGCAACTACTTTTTTTGCAGCTGGTTTTGCAGCTGGCTTTTTTGCAACTACTTTTTTTGCAGCTGGTTTTGCAGCTGGCTTTTTCGCTGCTGGTTTTTTAACAGCAACTTTTTTCGCCGCTGGTTTCGCAGCAACTTTCTTTGCCGCTGGTTTCAAGAATGTGAATGCCATTCTTCTCTCCTTTATATTTTTTTTGGATAGAACAAATTTTTTTGTTCTTACTTTATATTTTATATGAAACAAAAATATTAGTAAAGAAGAAAGTGAATTTTTTTTATTATGAATACAATTTTTTGAAACCGTTTTCTATTTTACGAACATATTCCGCATCATGATCACGCCAATATTTTGGATCGCGCATCATGCGTCGCAAATCAGAATCAGATAAATTTTTATTGTTATCGTTTGCAATTTCTACATTCGGTTCAACAGATTGCATCATTCTGTATATGCCTTGGATTCCCTGGGGTGTAGAGCACAGTTCATCAAATGCATCGGCGGGTAAAAATCGCGTACCGAAATCATTTATTTGTTTTATTGCATCGTGCATTTTGTCCGCACCACCAAAAAAATTTTGCAATTCTGCAAATGCATTTTCTGTTTTTTGTGCAACAAATAAATCTGATAACACAGGTGATAAAAATTCATCTGCAATATGATAAATTTGTTCAACCTGTGATGATGTCAATCCAATTTCCAGAAATTTTTTCTGCAAATCGTTATCACCAAACAAATCATTTGTTGGATATTCATCGGCCGATGCGGGCACACCAATTGCACGATTGAATCGTGCGCGCGCGGCGTCATCGCTGTCTGCGGTTGGCACAGATACCATCGTTCCAATTTTGCGTTCCAATTCAGTGTATGATTTTATCAGCGCGTCCGCGTTCAATGTTCCATCTGTGTTTTGAAATTTTTCAGGAATTTTTTCCATTATCATTTTCCTTTGTTTGTGTTTGATTGTCTGTGCATAAAATAAATTCCACCAAGTGTAAATATTGTTTGCAGTAATATGAATATATCACTGTCGCCAACCAAGTACGCGGCAACGGCCGACAGTATGCCAACGCCCGACATAATTTGCGTGCGACGGTCTGATAAAAAACCACCATGAATTATACGTTGCATTTTTATCACCATATACCGTTACAAATAAAACAACATACCGTCAATATCAGCAATATAACCACGTGCCGTTGCCCAATCCGGCATTTGATTTACTGTATGAAAGCGAACTGCGCCATGCGTTATATCTGACAAATTACCACGTAACATTCTTTGCGCGGTGCGCAGGCACATTTGAAACGCGCGCCCTGTTGTATCAATTTCTGTGTTCGCGTTATGCGTGAATAAATCAGCATCATCTACAACAGATGCTGGCGCGATACCACGGACGCGCGCAATATTTGAAATCATTGATGTGAATGCTTCGACCAATGGCAATGATTTGCCAGATGTTTCGGCATAAACCGTGCGTGCGATTTTATATGCATCACGCGTCATATTTGCACAATTCGTTATCAGTTCCAGTTCCATACGTGGCCCCCGTGTTTTTGATATAAAAAAAGACCGCGATGGAAAAATCGCGGTCAAAAATTGCAATAAAAAAATCCGCATGACGCGGACATAATCTTGCTTGTTGATGTCTGTTATAATATCATAAATCGACAAAAAAGTCAAGTATGTATTTTTATCACACGCGCAATCGCGCGGAAATCCGGCATTTATTTCATACTGATTTCGTCGCCATATGCCAACATATATTCAGAACCACGGCGCAATACCAGCGCACCATTTTCGTTTATTTCAATCAATTCGACATCTTGACCACGATACTTTACAATTTTGCGCAGTGCAATTGCCAATTCCATCCAGCGGGCGCGCACGATTGCGAAATCTGTTTTCATCCATTTATCCAGATTCCGCATCAGGCGATTCAGTAATTCCGCCTTGGGCACATCGGCATAATTTTCCAGTTTTGTCGTTATGTTTTCGGCAACTGTTGGATTAGATTTGATATTGATTCCAATACCCACAATCACAAACGCGCCGGCATATTCAATCAATACACCACATACCTTTTTCCCATCAATCAAAATATCATTCGGCCATTTTATTGTGGGTATGACACCAAATGACAGAATCGTTTCTGCAATTGCGACCGCCACCATATACGACAGGCGCGAATCGCGTTCGGGCGCACTGAAAATAAAACTGGCATAAAAATTTCCATGATGCGACACCCACGTACGACGATACCGACCACGACCGGCAGATTGTGCCTCTGCCATGACGATGGTGTGATCACGTGCCGTACCCGACGCCACCATATCCAACGCATATGTCTGGGTACTGGGTATTTTATCAAAAGAAATCAGTTTATATCCTGCCAATTTTGTACACCCCATTGTGATTTTGAATCAGTTCCCGTCCAAATGTCCGGCGCAGTTGATATATCGCCGTATCAACCGTATGTGTTGCAGCGTTTGGCGAATACCCCAACGCAACCTTTAACTGCGCCGCGGTCATGCCACCTGTTTGAGCCAACAAAACGACAATCTGGCGTTGCAGACGTGGTAACGCCACATCACGGCCAAATACATTATGAATAATATTTGAATTGTCCATGGCCGCCAATATCACCGCCTTTAATTCCATGGCAGTGGCACGTGGCGGAATAACCAGTACATCAAAATCCACCGCGGTCACATCGGGCGAATCCAGCACCGTCGCATTCAAATCAGACAATATGCGACGCCACACGGTATCTGCGGAATATATTCTGATGCCACTTAACATACAACCAGCATAAACGAAGCATTCACGATTGTCCATAAAAAATACCGCGCAGCACCCCATGCGCGGCATTATCAAATTTATGTGATTATTCGCGCGAACGTGCGGGCGGGTCTATAAACTTGGTAAAATCGGCGATATTTGCCCCCGTTGACGACAATATTTTTGAAATACTGTTGGTTGACGGCCAGCGTGGCTGTCCTTCGCGGGACCAGCGTTTGCTGCGGTTAAACGTGGTCGGGTCCAGCCCACTGCATCGGGCTAATCCGGAACAAGACATACCGTGTTCATCGGCAAAACGTTCTATTGCGCGCCATACATCTTCGTGTGTCATATCATTCTCCTGTGGTTTTGTGCCAATTTGTTGAACCTGTACAGTGATTTTATGCCCAGCACCCCGCAACCGCAACAAGTGCCATTTCCTAGGAATATCAACAATTTAGGCAAAAAATCCCGCCACCAGACACACGAAAAAAAATTGTCTAAAAAAAAATTTGACAATTATTCTTGACAAATAACAAATATTGTATTACATTTCGATTCGTCAAAGGGGGAAACCCCAGCGACACGGGGTTCAGGGATTCAGACTCCCTCCTACATTCTCTCTCCTCTGGACTCTGGGCCCCAACCCTTTTTACAGTTTAGAATGCCCATTTCTTTTTCTCCTTTCCTTCCTTTCAGGGCATTCGGAAACACCGCTGGGCAACACCGGCGGCGTTTTTTTGTTGTGTTTACAGTACAAAAACCATATAATGTTTGTGCAATGGCGTGTTGCCGTTGCGGGGTGTAAGAACTCCGACTACCGCGTCCACGATGACGTAAAACTCCAACCACGGGTTGGAGGGTGATGATATACATAAATAAATCACACTATATCGGTAGAATAGTTCTTAACCTCCAACCACCTGAATTTTTCTGGTGGTTTTTTGTTGTATAAACGCACAAGGAAAGGAATACCAGATGGTTGGAATTGCACAGACGTTTGCCGAACAAGAATTTAACCGCACTGCGGGCGAATTTCTGCGACGCGCACGTGAATTTATGGGCGTATCACAACAAGAACTGGGCCGACGCATCGGCATCACGCCACAACAAATTCAAAAATACGAATCTGGGACAAACCGCGTGTCTGTGTGGCGCATGTGCCAAATTGCAAACGCGTTGGGGGTATCGGTTGTTCCATTCTTTGAAAATGATTTTCCAAACGCGCCGTGCCGCGTGTTGGACTATAACCGCGTACACCGCCTGATTGATGATATGATGCAAAACGTACGCATATTAAAGCGCGAACTGATAAATAATAACTGATTTATTTTTCAAATACAGCAAACAGTTCCCAATGGTCACTGCCAACAAATTGGTCAACAGGAATCAGTTGCTGCATCTGGTACCCGCCATTGGTCAATACCCGCGCATCGCGCATAAATGTTTGTGGGTTGCACGACACATATATTACCCGTGCAACATCAGATTTAACCAATTCTTTGCATTGTGCCAATGCGCCCGCACGTGGCGGGTCCATAACAACGCAATCATATGCGCGCAGCATACCGACCGTCAGCGGGTGCGTAAACAAATCACGCTTTACGCCCGTGCCCACAATATCAAACCCGTCGGCATTCAGGGCAAATGTAAAATTTCCCAGTCCACAAAATAAATCTGCAACGCGATGTGCGCCAGACGCCGCTGCAACAACCATATTGCGCAATGCGTCCGCACTGGCAACCGTTGGTTGTAAAAATGCCGCCGGTGGGTACGCAACAGCGCGCCCCGAAAAGTTTACCTGTGGCGTGCCAGTTTGCTTTATCGTACGGTCATTCCACGTAATGCGAATTGCGGGGATTTTTATCGCTGCATCGCGAAATTCCGCCGTAAAATATGGCACACTTGATGATATTGCGACATCAATGCCATTATCACACGATGTAATCAGGCATGCGCCAGACGCCACCCATGGCAATGTCGCCACCGCTGGCAAAATATCGTTTATTTCAGGCACCAGATTCGGGCACGACCGCACCGGCACAATATCCTTGGATTGTGGGGCATAGAATCCGAAATTTCCCCCAGCAAACGCGAAATCGGCGCGACGGCGCAATCCCGCCGCCGTCCACACGGCATCGCCAGTAATTGGCAAATCACGCAACAATGCCATTTTCTGGTCGTGATAGTCAGCGGCGGCAAAATCAAATTTGCAACCACCACAAACACCAAAAAACGGACATTTTTTCATTTATTCTCAGAAATTCAGACGAACACCAGCGCGGAACTGATGCGCGGTTGGCGCAAAATCCGACAGACCTGCAAATTCTGGTTTGAACATATATATGTACCGATAACCTAAATCAACCGTAAAATGTTCACCCAGTTCAAATCCAACCCCCGCCAATGCCGCTGCAACTGGGCTGATTTTTTTATCAAGATGAATATCATCGCCACTGTTCCACGACAGACCTGCGCCCGCGCCAACATACGGCACAATACGCTGGGAATGGAACAGACGATACATACTGTCGATACGGGCATCAAATATCGCATTCACAAATGCCGTGTCGCCTGTCAATTTGAACGCATTCCATTTTGCATTTGTGCGAACATAATTTGCCTCGACACGAAAGGTATCCAAGACGCGAACGCCAGCGACCGCTTCGAACGAAGATGTATTTTTACCTGCGATATGCAACATGTCATCGGATGTATAACTGTCCCACATTGAAAAATCATACATACCGCCAACATAGAAACGGTGCATACGGGCAAATGCCTCGTCATCGTTGCCAGAAATTGCCGCAACGGGGGTTTTGACCTGTTCCACGCGATACGGGATTGCCGCGGACGCCACCGCTGGCATTAAACCAATCAGACAAAACAAGAATCCATATTTCATTTTATATGCCCCCATCAAAAGTTCACACGGAATGACGCCATAACGTTACTGATATTATCAACACC
>UROD01000016.1 GCA_900549365.1 uncultured Rickettsiales bacterium
AGCATCGAAGGTTATTTGGCAGGTGTGGTATTGTCGACCGTACGCGAAATGAATTATGCATTGCCCGCGTCGCCGATTAAATTTGATATGCGAATCCTGTTCAACCCAGAACTAAATACGCCGTGGTTTATGGTGCCATCGCTGATTGCGGTGCTGGTGTTTTTGGCATTGCTGATTTTGATTACGATTTCTATTACCAAGGAAAAAGAAAGTGGCACGATTGAAACACTGGTGTCTGCCCCAATATCAAAGTACGACATTATTCTGGGCAAGGTTTTACCATACATTCTGGTGTCGTTTTTGATTATGTTGTCGATTCTGTTTATTGGACGCACGGTATTTGGCATTCCGTTTGTGGGGTCGCATTTTATGTTTATTCTGGGGTTCTTGGTATTTTGTGTGCCGGCGTCAGGAATTGCGGTGTTATTGTCAAACTATACAAACACCCAACAACAGGCATTGCTGGGGGTGGTTATTGTTGCGTTTATGTCGCTGATGCTGTCAGGGGCAATTATTCCGACTGAAAATATGCCGGTATTGTTGCAATATGTCAGTTCGGTAAATCCACTGTCGCACTATGCGTATATGGTTCGCAACATTATTCTGAAAGGGTCAGACATTGAATACTTTGCGCGCCAGTGTATGTATATGCTGGGGGTTGGCGCAATTATATGGGTATTCGCAATTAAAAAATTCAAAACAACATTATAAGGGGAAATGGTATGAAACTGAATTATTGTTTAATCGGTATGTTGGTGACGTTGACGCCATTGGCGGCAAATGCAGATATGTATTCAGAACTGCAAAATGTATACGAATCAAACCCTGTGATTAAAAGTGGTCGCGCCGCCGTTCGTGCGGCAGATGCCGATGTGTCGGCGTCCAGTGCAGGATTCAAACCATACTTGGGTGTGTCTGCAAATGCTGGTGCGGCGCGCACAAAAGTTGGCGATTATTCATTTGATTATAACCCTGTGGGTGTTGGACTGGAATTTCAACAGAATATATTCGAAGGACTTTCAACCATTGCACAATACAAAGGTGCACGCGCCGTGCGCGATGCAGAAACTGCATCGCTGTACGCGACCGAACAAGAAACATTTCTGAACGCAATCAATGCGTATATTGCCGTCCTGCGTGCGGACGAGGTTTTGAAACTGAACCAGAACAATCAACGCGTTTTACAAGAATACTATAATTATTGCGCCGACAATGCCCGCGTGGGACGTCTGACCAAAACCGACGTGGCACAGGCATCTGCGCGCGTGGAAATGGCGCGGTACGCATTGGCAGATGCACAGGCGAAATATGACAACGCGGTTGAAACATTCCGTCGCGTTTATGGCAATGTGCCATCTGAGTTTACAGAAATCGATTTAGAACGCATGGAAAAATTATTCCCCACAACGGTGGGCAATGCGGTTGAATACGCAATGAAAAATCACCCTGTGATTTTGGCGTTGCAATCCAAAGAAAAAGCCGCACGTGAAAAAATAGTTGTGGCGCGCAAATCCATACTGCCATCGGTTGACGTGCGCGGATCAATTATGCAAATAGAAGACATTCCATACGTTGACAAGGTTCGCGACAGTCGCATTGGCGTATATCTGAAAATGCCATTATATGACAAAGGCAACGCATTCGCAAACGTTGACAAAGTTCGCTATACTGTTGATGGAATCCAAGAACAAACGATAAATGCCCAGCGAACAATTACGGAATCTTTGCATCAGGCGTGGAATATGTATAATGCCCAAGAATCCGCAATTACCGCCGCCCAGGCCGGGGTCAAGGCCAATCAAATGGCACTGAATGGCACGCGCGATGAACAAAAGCGTGGTCGTCGCACGGTGTTGGATGTGCTGAATGCCGAACAAGAATTGTTAAATACCAAAGTATCATTGGCACAGGCAAAGTTTGGCCGTACCAGTGCATTTTTTGCGGTGCTGTCTGCGACAGGATTACTGACACCTGAAAATCTAGGATTAGAAGCATCAAAATAAGAAACGCGCCAATGGCGCGTTTCATTGCTCTCTGTTTAGAACCGTTGCATCATTGTAAATTCATATGACATGCAAGATTTTATTCCCACGCAAGGGGAAATTATATTCAGATATTTGTCCGCCAAATAAAAAACCACCCGTTTGGGTGGTCTGATTTTATTTATCGCTGCCTGTGTTTTTGCTGGCACGGCGCAGCGCCACCAGCGATAAAATAAACATTGTTATCGCCACGCCAACGCCAAACACCAAGAACAACAGCCCCAATAAAATCAAGCCGTCAAATTCAGTGGCAATAAATCCCACCCCAAATGCACATAACAGCGCGCCCAGCAAATATGCCATAATTGTGTACCAAACAAATTTTGCAAAACTGCCAATTTTTGTATTGATTTCTGACAATAATAATTCTGTTTTATTTATTTCTTTGACTTGTTTTGGCATTGCGCCCCCCTTTGTTTAATTCGCTGATATTTTACCACTTTTTACCCCCGCAATCAATAAAACAAAAAACCACCCGAATGGGTGGTTTTGAATATCTGGTGCGAGCAAAGGGGAACACATTTGACCATTTTTAGCCATTTTTTTAACCCTTTTGACCGCTTTTTACCTGCTTTTTTATCAGTTCTCCTGACATTTTGCTTAGCACTTTTTGAATTTACCGTGTTTTTCGCAAAAGTAAACTGTTTTTTATGTTTTTGTTATTTGCGATTATTTTTTGTGGTATAATGAACACCGAGAGAATGATTTTTTTATTGTGGTGATTGTAAAAAAACTTCTATAATTATTGCGTAAAGAAAGGAATGTTTTATGGCAAGCGAACGTTTAACCGAGGATTTAACACAAAAAGAGATGGATTTTGCGCTCGGTAAAAATCCGTGGGGTGTTGTTTATCCACAATCTGATGCGTCAAAAATTAACGGTGATTTACGTGAAGCATTGGAGCGTGCTGGTGGCAAACCTAAAATTTGTGATTTGAATCAGTATGATTGTGGTGGCAAAGGAATTGGTAAACCAGAATTTGTGATAACGTTTGATAAAGCACGTGATACTGTCATTGTTGTTGAATGTAAAGCATCCTTGAAAAAGCATGAATCAGAAAATTGGAATCAACCGGAAGCGTTCGCGGTGGATGGCGCATTGTATTATGCCAAGTTTATCAAAGATTATTTTAATGTGATTGCGATTGCTGTATCTGGAACATCAACAGATAATTACAAAGTTAGCACTTTTGATTGGCGTAAAGGTCAAGAAAAACCACAAGAATTAAGCAAGGGTAAAGACGTTTTATATGCCCCAGAAAACTATTTACGCATGGTTAAGGGTGAAAAAGTTAGCAAAAAAGTATCGATTGATGAAATTCGTAAACTTGCACTTGTTATGCACAATAATTTACGTATTTTAAAAATTACGGAAAAAGACAAACCTGTTTTTATTGCTGGAATTTTAATTGCATTAAAAGATGATGATTTTGTAAATAATTATCAAAACCAGAATTCTTTTAGGTCTTTAATGAGTTTGTTAAAAGATGCAATCATAACTGTTTTAGACAACAGTGACATTCGGCAGGACAAAATTAACGACATAAAAAAACATTTTGAAAAAATAGGAAAAGACGGAAAAATAAAAGACATTCCATTGAACGAAGATAATTCTTTGTTATGGTATATATCCGAATTGGATAAAAAAATCAAACCAATGATGGATTATGCCGATAGTGCAATTGATGCATTGGGGATATTTTATCATGAATTTGTAAAATATAGTGGTGGCGATGGTAAAGGTTTAGGAATAGTTTTAACCCCACAACATTTAACCGAATTTATGTGCGATTTGGCTGGTGTAAATAAAAACAGTAAAGTTGTTGATATTTGCTGTGGGTCTGGGGCATTTTTGGTATCTGCTATGTCAAAAATGTTCAAGGGTGCAAACGATAAAGAAATAGACGATATAAAACGTAATCATTTATATGGTGTAGAATTTAATGACGATATTTACACATTGGCGATTGCAAATATGATTGTTCGTGGCGATGGTAAATCAAATATTAAATATGGTGATTGTTTTGACCCTGCTGTGATTGGGTGGTTAAAAGAAAAACATTTAAATGTTGGACTTATTAACCCACCTTATTCACAAAAAGACCATACTGAATTGGCTTTTGTTCAAAACATGTTGGATTTGTTAGAACCTGGCGGAACCGGGGTTGTGGTTGTGCCGATGTCATGTGCGATTGGAACAAAGTTTAAAACAGAACGTGAGAAATTATTTAAACATCATACTTTGAAAGCGGTATTTTCGATGCCGGATGATATATTTTATTCAAATAATGCCAGCACTAATGTATGTGTCATGGTTTGGACAGCACATAAACCACATGATTCAACAAAACAAACATTCTTTGGATATTATAAAAATGATGGTTTTGTGAAAGCAAAAAAACTTGGACGTATTGATAAATTTAACCGTTGGGAAAGTATAAAACAAGAGTGGTTGGATTTATATGAAAATTTGGACGTCAAAGACGGTTTAACTGCTAAAAGACCTGTTAAATGGGATGACGAATGGTTATGCGAAGCATATATGGAAACAGATTATTCAAATTTGAAACAATCTGATTTCGAACAAACGATAAATAATTTTCTAGCATACAAGGTGAAATTTGATGTCTGAAATGTTTTTGCTGGGAACTTCTTGGAAAAAATTTAAAATGGATGACATTTTTGTTTTCCATAAGGGTAAACGTTTAACCAAGGAAGATATGACACCCGGAAACACAAATTTTATTGCAGCTATTGATGATAATAATGGCATAAGGCAAAAAATAGATTTGCCACCGTTGCATAATGGGAATTGCATAACAGTTAATTATAATGGAAGTATTGGTGAGAGTTTTTATCAAGACCAGCCATTTAGAGCATCAGATGATGTGAACATATTGTATCCAAAAAACTGGGAATTAAATAGAAATATTGGTTTGTTTTTATGCACTATCATAAGACATAACAAGTATCGTTTTGGCTATGGTAGAAAATGGAATCTTGAAAAAATGAAAGATACCAATATTGCTTTGCCTGTTGATAAAAATGGCAGTCCAGATTGGGCTTTTATGGATTCGTATGTTGAAAAATTAACAAATCCGGAAAAGATTAAAACAAAAATTAAACGCAAAGAATTACCATTTGATACGACAAAATGGGAAAAATTTACGGTTAAAGATGTTTTTGAATGCAATACAACAAAACCAATGATAGAAACTGTCGATGGCGACGAAGTGTATATAACCAGAAGTGCAATGAATAATGGTTTTAGTGGTTTTGTATCAAATGATGGGTATAAATTGAACAAATCAAATTGTATTACTATTGGTGCAGAAGGCAGATTTGCTTTTTACCAAGACAAAGATTTTGTTGCAGGGGTTAAGATTTATACATTACGGAACGAAAAATTAAACAAATATAATGGGTTGTTTATATGTACCGTTCTCAACCAAGACGTGTATAAATACAGTTATGGTCGAGCCAGAATTCTAGATAAAATTAAGCAAGAAATAATCAAATTGCCAGTTGATAAAAACGGCAACCCAGATTGGGATTATATGGAAAAATATATTAAATCTTTGCCGTATTCGGATTTAATTTAAACCAAAGACCAAGAAATTTGATGCTAAAACATATTGATGTTGACCATGTTGGCATGATTTTAAAAGACGAATTTATGGAACCGTTGGGTTTGTCCATGAATGCTTTGGCACGCGCAATTGATGTTCCGGCAAATTATATTCATGGTATTGTTCATGGAATACGTGGAATATCTGCAGAAATGGATTTGCGTTTGACACGTTATTTCGGTCTGAGTCAGGGGTATTTCCTGCGTATACAAACACATTATGATATGGTGTTGGCATCCCGAAATATATCTGACACAGAATTGGACAAAATTATTCCATTTAACCGCCCTGCAAATAATGAATTAAAGGTTGCTGTGGCATAAAATAAATCACAATATGTGATGTGTTTCTAACAACATATGCAATAAAAGACCATAACCACAATTATCAGCCCTCGTGTAGCCCAACCCCCTAGGGGGCTTTTTTATACCGACAAACGACACAAAAGGCCACACCATCGCAATCAATAAAACAAAAAACCACCCGAATGGGTGGTTTTGAATATCTGGTGCGAGCAAAGGGGCTCGAACCCTCGACCTCAACCTTGGCAAGGTTGCGCTCTAGCCAACTGAGCTACGCTCGCACTGCGTGGCATATTCTGACATAAACTTTATACGATTGCAAGTATTATTTTCAAAAAAACGCCCCATGCGGGGCGTTCGTTGATATTTACAACCATTTCCACGGTTGCAGGGCCTTTAACAACCCGTATGCCGTGCGTTTGTCGGTAAATGTATGGCCACAACGTGGGCACACGATAAATGGCGCAATCATTGCTTTGACTTTCTTGAACAGCATCAGCCACACCAGCGCACCAACCGCCCATGCCGCAATGACCAATCCCCATGCGACATAGCCAAAGTATTTATCAACCGTGCTGGTGATTATCTGGATTGTGCTTAAACTGGATTTAGACAGGTCGTTATAGATTTTTGTTGCGACCGGCCACGATGATGGACGCCATGGGTATACGTGTTTAATCCCATAATTGGTCAGCAATGTTGTGCCCAGACCACCCGTATTTTTGTCCAGTTGTTTTTTGATTGCTTCGTCAATCATTTGGTCAACCTGTGTTTGCAACACAGATGTCAGTTCACGTTCAACACTGTCCAGTTTGCTGTTGACCAATGCGGCGGTGTTGTCCACGCGGGCGACGGCCTGATTTGCCTTGGCAATATTTTTATCGGCGGCATCAATCGCCTTGTCCAAGCCACCCGTTTTGACGCCGAATTTACCCATCAGCCCAGAAACCTGTTTCGCGTCGTTGGCGACCTTGGTTGCTTCGCCTGTTTTCTTTTTCGCCGCGGCGGTGGCATCGGTTACTTTGTCAACGGCGTTTTCGGCAACCTTGACCTTGTCAATGGCAAAAGATACCGGCTTTTCCAAATTGATGGATTTTTTAATGCCGTCCAACAGGTTTTCGTACTGTGTCGCGATATTACGTTGCAGGTCAAAGAACATTGATACGACAATCGATTTCTTTATTGGGCCCGAATACGTGTTTTTGATATGCAGTGGCGTCCACACGACCAGCGCAATCCACACCACAGACACAACCGCAAATACGCGTTTTACCCACGTGATATAAGACGTCTTTTTGGCGACGGTTTTTGCGCCATCGCGTTCAATTACCTCTATTTGTTTTTTGGCCATTGTTATGCCCTCCCTTGGTTTGGCGTTTGGTTTATTTTGTGCGTTCGTTAAATAATTTGATGTATTCCGCCATAAATTCGCCTTCGCGGATTGCGCGGAACCCAGCAGAACGCTGTTGATATTCCATGATTTGATTCACGGTGCGGTAATAGATGTCCGCAGGTTGCGGGTCTGTGAACGCGGCAACCTCTGTATTAGGAATCATTTCATAATATGTGCCATTTGTACGAGGACACACCAGCGAATAAACAAATGTCATTGTGTCGGATGTTTTCTTGGCCGTGGCCATATACATCTTATCACGGTCATTCAACAATACCTGTGGGGCCGCCACAGTTTTACCAACCATATTCACAACGACTGGTTGCTCATAAACCTTGGCACGCGTGTCTTCGGCACGTGTGTCTGCTGTTTCTGCTGTTTTTTTATCTTTCTTTGTTTTTGTCATTATTTTTCACCTGTATATTTTTCTATAAAATCTGCCTTGAATTGGGCAAAGCGTCCCTGCTCTATGGCTTCGCGAATGCCACGCATTAAATCCTGATAGAACCACAAATTATGCTGGGTCAACAATGTTGCGCCCAATATTTCATTGCACTTTACCAAATGATGAATGTATGCGCGCGACAATTTGCATGCTGGGCATCCACACTGGTCGTCCAGCGGGGACGCGTCATCGCGAAAGCGTGCATTTTTCATATTCATTGTGCCGTGGCGCGTAAATGCCTGTGCCGTGCGACCGGCGCGCGTTGGCATAACGCAATCGAACATATCTATGCCGCGTTCAACCGCGCCCAGAATATCCAGTGGTGTTCCCACACCCATCAGATATCGTGGCTTGTCCGACGGCAACAGTGGTGTTGTTGTGGCAATCATATCAAACATAACGTCTTGGGGTTCGCCCACCGCCAAGCCGCCCACCGCATAGCCATCAAATCCGATATCTGTCAGTTGCTGTGCCGATTTCTTGCGCAGGTCTGGGAAATCCGCCCCCTGAACAATACCGAATATGCCATAGCCCGCACGGTCAACGAATGCATCGCGGCTGCGCCGTGCCCAACGCGCCACCATTTCGACGTTTTTTTCCACACGTTCACGTGGCGCGGGCAAATGCAGACATTCGTCCAATGCCATTGTGATATTAGAATCCAGTTGATGCTGGATATGCACAGAATCTTCGGGGCGCAAGAAGTGCTTGATTCCGCCATCAATGTGCGATGTGAACTGGACGCCCTCTTCGGTCATTTTGACCAGATTAGACAGCGACATAACCTGAAAGCCGCCGCTGTCGGTCAAAATTGGGCCGTGCCAACCACCGAATTTATGCAGCCCGCCCATTTTTTCGACTAAATCGCCCCCAGGGCGCATCATCAAATGGTATGTGTTGCCCAAAATTACCTGTGTTCCCGTGGCGGCAACCTGATCCATGGTCAGTGCCTTGACCGTGGCGGCCGTGCCCACCGCCATAAATGCGGGGGTCTGGAACGTACCGTGTGCGGTTTCAACCGACCCGCGGCGCGCCATGCCATCTGTTGCGATTAAATTAAACTTCAACGACATAACTGTGCACCCTTGTTGTTTCTGATGCCTGAATCATAGCATGTTTTTCGTCGTACGCAAATTGAAATCAATTATTTGAAATTTTCGTGCCAGATGTCCGCCAAGTCAGCAGAGAACGCCGCACCTTGGGTTATAATGGACATTGCGCCATCAAAATAACCACGTGAATTTTTGATGACATCGTCGCGACGAATACTGTCAACCATACGATTTGTTTCATAAAAATCGTACAGGCGGTCGTAATCGGCATAAAATCCAATCAATGTTGCCATGCGCTGGGACGCAGATTCCAACCAATCGGCATTACCTAATTTATTTTTATGCGTAAAACGTATCAAATCGTCATCTGTGATTGGATTTTCGGTATACACGCGGTGGGCGGTTTTCGCAATCAATGCGACCACACGTTCAATATTTTCCGGTGCGGTTTCAGTTTCAACACCACTGACGCCAAATTCTTCGTTGCCATAGCCAGTCATCTGTAATCCATAGACCAACCCATTTTCACGACGAACGACGTCAAATAACTGGCGACCCAAGAAGCGTTCAAATTTACCCACGCACTTATTATTAAAGTGATATTCGTATTTCAATGGCCATATATCGGGGAACAGTATACGCAATTTTATGTTTTTATCGTCTGGACGCAGGTTGTGCGCAACCGTTGGGGTGTACGTGATACTGGTATTCATCGGCACAAAATGTGTGCCCAAAAACGCGAATTTTTCCGTAATATGGTTCAACATATCATCGGCATCAATAATCTTGCCAGACACGCTGATTATACAATTCTGGGCGGACAGACGACGTTGCAAGAACGCCAACATTTGGTCACGCGTAAAAGAATCGATTGTTTCATACGTGCCCAATGTACGCAAAGAACCTGTTGCATAATTAAACAGTTTCCCCGATATAAATTCTTTTAATTGGCGTTCGGGCTTGTCCGATGCACGACGCAATTCATCCTTGATAACGGTGCGTTCCAGTTCAATTTTTTCTGGGTCAAACAGCGAATTTTGCAACTGGTCGGCAAATACGTCCAACAACAGATTTGCATTTTCTGCTAAAATGCGACCGCGCAATTCCAACGCATTATTGCCGGTATACGCATTTTTCGTGCCACCGTTAAAATCCATAAAGTCATCAAAAGCACGCGGGGTTGGAAAACGCGTTGTACCCTTGCACAACATATGTTCACAAAAATGGGTGATGCCCATTTCGGCGGGCGTTTCATCACGCGCACCCGTTTTGAATAATACACTTATCGTTGTGGTTTCCAAATCCATCGGATCAAGGATTACTGTCATACCACTGGGCATTTTATGCAAGGTTGGTTCAAATTTCATTGTGCGTCCTTTTTGAACAGTAAACAACAATCCCCGTACGAGAAAAATCTGTATTTTTCGGCGACCGCGTGTGCGTATGCGGCGCGCATTTCGTCCAATCCGGCGAACGCCGAAACCAACATAAACAATGTTGATTTTGGCAAATGGAAATTCGTCAGCAACACATCAACCGCACCAAACGTGTAACCTGGGGTAATAAATATATCGGTTGTATCACAAAACGGCACAACACGGCGTTGACGCCCCGATTCCGGCAACGCACGGTTGCGTATTGCCGCACTTTCCAGTGTGCGCATCGATGTTGTTCCAACCGCAATAACGCGTTTCGCATTGTTTATAATGTCTGCCTGTGCGGGGGTAATCTGGCACCATTCACTGTGCATTTTGTGCTGGGATAAATCCTCGGTCTTGACCGGCATCCACGTACCCGCGCCGACGTGCAGAGTAACCTTGACAATCGTTGCGCCACGACGCGCAATTTCATCCATCAATTCGGGCGTAAAGTGCAACCCCGCCGTTGGTGCCGCCATTGAACCGATTGGGTCGGCATAAACGGTCTGGTAACGTTCACGGTCGGAATCCTCTTGGTCGCGGTGCATATATGGTGGCAACGGCATTTTGCCGATTTTATTCAGAACCGCGAGCACATCATCGCATAAAAATTCCAATTTCAGGCCACTGTCCGCATCAGAATCCACCACACGGATTTGTGTACCGTCGGTCATGGTCAATATATCGCCAAGCGCGATGCGCGTGAACTTCTTGCACAACCCCCACCACAGGTTACCACCCGCCGCGGTGTGCAGTGTGATTTCATATTCGTGCCCAGCCGCGTCAGTTGCGTCAAAGCGGGCCGGAATAACGCGCGAATTGTTAAATACCACCACGTCGCCCGCCTGAATATAATCCAAAAAGTCACGAATATGCCTATCAGACAATTCCAATGAAGGGGAACCCTTTACCACCAGCATACGCGATGCATCGCGGCGCGCCAATGGGTGCGATGCAATCAATTCAGTGGGTAATTCAAAATCAAAGTCCGATGTGTGCAACATTTTATTTTGTAAACTCTAACCCTTGGTCTTCGTAATTTTCGGCCTTGTTTTCCCAGTCGGGTTCAACACGCACAAACAGGTGCAGGCGCGCGTTAACGCCCCACTGATTCTGAATATCATGGCGGGCGGCGATGCCGATTTGCTTTAACTGTTCACCACCACGGCCAATTACAATCTTTTTATGCGCATCATTTTGGACAGCAATTTTCTGGTATATGTCCAAGACCCCATCCGCGTCAACATCAACCCGTTCGGTCAATACATTGATATGATATGGCAATTCTTGGTGAATATATTTATAAATCTTTTCCCGTGTCAATTCCGACAGATACAGGTTATCTGGCACGTCCACCGCGTCGGATGCATCAAACATATATGGCGATGCCGGCATTACCGCCGCCAGTGCGTCCAGCATACCGTCCACGCCATCGTTTTTCAGTGCCGAAATCATAAATATTTCATGCCAGTCCGCCATCTGGGACAATTCTGCGACAATCGGCAGTAAATCTTGCTTTTTAATCGCGTCAACCTTGTTCAGTGCAACGAACAGGTTTTTATGATCGTGGATTTTTTCAACCAAATCGCGAATGGTCTGGGTAATCCCCTTTTGCGCGTCCATAATCAGCAAGACCGCGTCCGCATCTGATATCGCCGTCATTGCCGCGCCAACCATCGCCCTGTCCAATCGGCGTTTTGGCACGAACACCCCAGGGGTATCAACAAAAATCAACTGGCGCGTGCCCACCATTTTCACGGCGCGCAGGTTGGTTCGCGTGGTCTGAACCTTGTGCGAAACAATTGATACCTTGCGCCCCATGATTTGATTTAACAGGGTACTTTTGCCAGCGTTGGTCGGGCCAACAATGGCCACGAATCCAGAATAAGTTTGTGTGTTTTGTGTATTCATGTCGGGCAGAATACCACACCAAATCTAAAAGTGAACAAAAATCTTGCAAATCCGCGCACACATTGTAGAATTTGCACACCAGAGAGAATGCAACACGAAACCAAAGGCAATGCAAAAATGCAACTTACCGGCCCTGAAATTCTGCGTCGCATGCGCACACCAAATATGGACAACCCTGGGGGTAAATCAGACATCATTATCACACCGTTTAACGAAAAGTGTCTGGGCAGTAACAGTTACGACCTGCATCTGGACAATGTGTTAAAGGTGTACACCCACACCATTCCGCGCGGTATGAAGCCCGTAATTGAATACGACCCAAAACGTCGTGACTATTCAATGCGCGATTGGTTTTGCAATGATTTATCATACACCGTGATTTACAAAAATTCGCCCGAAGAATTTGATATTCGCAATCCGAAATACCTACTTGACCCGTGCAGCAAGAGTTCGCACGACACAACAAAAATCATTATCCCAGAATCTGGCGTTATTTTGTCGCCTGAAATCGGCTATCTGGGGGCGACGGTGGAATATACAGAAACCCGCAACCTGTTCCCATATATTGATGGCAAATCGTCGGTTGGGCGCAACTTTATTTTGAATCACCACACGGCCGGCCGTGGTGACGATGGATTCTGTGGGCAATGGACGTTGGAAATCCGTGTTCTGTACCCAACGGTTGTATATCCAAATATGCGCATAGGCCAGATTTATTACGAAGAATTTACCGGCGAACGCAAGCCGTATGATTCAAACACAGCCAGCCACTATAATCGTCAAATGGGCCCGACACCCGCGGCGG
>UROD01000017.1 GCA_900549365.1 uncultured Rickettsiales bacterium
TATTTTTCGGGCGGTCTGTTCGTGAATGTCCGTGCCCGCCAGAAATGTTTCTTTGAATGTCTTGACATTTGCCACGTCCGCCAACAGACGCAGTTGAATCTGGGAATAATCAACAGAAATCAGGGTACGGCCCGCGGGCGCGACAAAGCATTTACGTATCTGTTCGCCCAGTTCTGTTTTGATTGGAATATTTTGCAGATTTGGATCGCGACTGGACAGGCGGCCGGTGTTCGTACTGGTCTGTAAATAAGTGGTATGAATGCGACCATCGGGTGCAATTTGCCGCGGCAATGCGTCCGCGTATGTGCCCGCCAACTTGGCCACAGAACGCCATGCCAGAATCTTGTCAATAATTGGGTGGGCGTCCGCCATTTCGTTCAGTGTTTCGGCATCGGTTGACCGCTTTTTATTCGCCGGCAGATTCAGTTCATCAAACAGCACCGCCCCCAGTTGCTTTGGGCTGGCGATGTTAAATTCGTGGCCGGCCAATGCGTAAATTTCTTGTTCTGTTTTTTCCAGTGTGTCGTGAAACGCCCCCGACAGTTGGCGCAGTCCGTCCCGATTGACCAGCACCCCCGCGCGTTCCATTTTCAACAATACTGGCATCAATGGCAAATCACATGTTTCGTATAACGCGCGCAGTTTTGCATTTGCATCCAATTTCGGGCGCATGTATTCGTACAGTGCCATGCACACCGTGGCATCTTCGGCCGCATATGGGGTTGCGGCGTCAATCGGCAATGCGTCAAAATGCATGTCGGCATCGCGCGTTCCGGCGGGGAACAGTGCTGCAAAATGAATGTTTTCGTGCCCCAGATATTTTAATGCCAATTCGTCCAGCCCATGCCCATGCAGCGACCCAAACAGCGCATAAGACAGCAACATTGTATCGTCAATCGGGGTGATTTTGGCAACGTCCCAACCCGCATTTGCCATAATATGCAGGTCAAATTTCAGATTATGTCCAACCTTGGTAATATTGGGATTTTCCAATACAGGGCGCAGGTGCGCATAGACCGTATCAATCGGTAACTGATTCGGTGCTATATGTGCCGTGGCAAATAAATCGCCACCTGTTGTCATGTGTTGCAGCGGAATGTATGCCCCGTGCAATGCGTCCGCCGCCAGCGACAATCCAACCATTTGCGCAGACATAGGATTTAACCCTGTTGTTTCCGTATCAATCGCAACAATATTTTTTATGCGACCCAAAAAATCATCCAATGCCGTGACCGTTGTAATTGTTTCATATGTCATCTGGGGCGCGGTGGCGGGGGCATCAGCCACGACAGGGGCGGGCACAATTTCAGTTGGACATGTGGACGCGGCATACGAAAAATCATGCACCGCGTCGGGATGGAATTTGTCCATTGGAAACAGTTTTTCAATCTTGGCCGCTAATGAATTACTCTCTAACTTGGTACGTACGTATTCCAATGCTGCGGGTGTGTTAAATACAAATGGGGTTATGGTCAGATCTGACAAATCAACATCATCTTTCAGTGTGACCAATTTGCGTGAAATGTATGCCATATCGCGATTTGCACGCAACAGTTCGCGAATGCGCGCGTTTTCAACATCGTCCAGATGTGCGTACAATTCATCCAGCGTTCCGAATCGGTTTATCAATTCTGCCGCGCGCTTTGGCCCAATGCCAGTAACGCCTGGGACATTGTCAGACGAATCGCCCATCAGTGATTGTACATCAACCACGCGGTTGGGGGTGACGCCAAACTTTTCCAGCACGCCGTCGGTGTGAATTTCGCGCTGTTTCATACCATCGTATAAAAATACGCATTTGGACACCAGTTGCATTAAATCTTTGTCGCTGGTGATAATGCGGGTGGCGCGTGGCGCATTGCAGTTCAGACGTGCCAGTGTTGCGATGACATCATCGGCTTCGACCATTGGTATACACAAAACAGGCATGCCCATTGCCGCCACCGCTTCGCGTACCATATATGATTGTGTAATCAGGTCGGCTGGGGTTTCGGTGCGATTCGCCTTGTATGCGGGGTAAATATCTTGGCGGAATGTGGTGCGGGACGCATCAAACACGCATACAAATGCATCATCAGGTTTTGCCGCCGCCAATATAGGCAACACCATATTCAGGAATCCATATACCGCACCCGTGGGTGTGCCATCGCTGCGTGTCAGGCGGCTGTGCACGCCATAATATGCGCGAAATAATAATGAATTTCCGTCAATCAGTGTCAGCATTTTTTCCCATTCCCCATCAGCCGTTGCGGGGGCGCAACGCGCCCCCGTTTGTGATTAGAATATATAGCGTAATTTAATACGCGCGTCGTATTGCAACAGGTCTGGTTTTTGGTCGCCAACCTGAAATACGTCGGGCGCGTACAGAACGCGACCTTCGGTGTCAATCTTGATTGGCAATACCGGAATGTCAAATGTCAGCCCCAACATACCCTGATATGCCGCGCCTGTGTCAATATCAACGCCAGAAATGTCAACACTGCCGCCGAATACCGCGCCAACGCCGACGCCCAAGTATGGGTGAACGACCGTTGATGGCATTTTGAAATATGCATTGACCATACCGATGTTGGTTTTTGCAATGTCGTTGTTGATGTAATTATATTCCACTTCAAATCGCAGGGCAGGAATATCCAAGCCCGCAACCAGCCCATACGACTGGGAATTTTTGGTTTCGGAATCGTCGGCCAAAAATGATGCCGCACCCGCACCAACCGTTGCGCCAGCATAAAAGTCAAACAACATGTTGCCCGCATTTGCCGCGCCAGTAAACAAAACAGACGCCAGACCAAATGCGCCGATTGTTTTTATATTCATATTTTTCTCCTTTGTATGATATCATAATAGAAAAAAGAGATGTCAATATGCAAGAAAATAAACCTGTTTTGATTGTTGGATTGGGCAACCCAGGGAGCGAATACGCACGCACGCGCCACAATGTTGGATTCATGGCGGTGTCGCATTTGGCTGGGGAAAACGCCGCATGGAAAAAGCAAAAAAATGCGCTGGTTTCGACACAGAATATTGATGGACGGCGTGTTATATTTGCCATGCCGCAAACGTTTATGAACCTGTCGGGGGATGCGGTTGGGCCATTGATGAAATTCTATGATGTGCCACTGGAAAATCTTGTCGTGATACATGATGATATGGATTTGCCGGTTGGCGCAACACGCACAAAAATTGGTGGCGGCAGTGCAGGGCACAACGGCATAAAATCCATAGATGCCGCGGTTGGACGTGATTATCGTCGTATCAGAATTGGTATTGCACACCCACGTGATTTTGCGCTGCAAACATCGCCGGCGGATTGGGTATTGGGCAAATTGCCTGATGACCAGATGCAGAAAATTGCCACAACAATTTCAGAATTCGGTTTAAGTGATTTATTTCTGTTGTAAACTGGTGTAATTCAGATTGAAACAACCAACACTGTCACAGAACTCTGTTTCGCGGCTGTACGAACAGGCATCTTCATTGGTGGACCTGATTTTTTCTGTGGTTTTGCCGGCGGGACATTTGCCGCATTCCTTAACATCCCTGCCATCACTGTAATACCCACGTGGTGCGGCGGCGCATCGTTGTGTTTTATTGTCTGCGTCATATCCAACAACGCAATAGCCCGAATTGCATGTTTCTATGGTTGTTTCACAATTGGCCCCGTCCCACGTATTAGACGTGGTTGAACGTTTGCATACGTGTTCATATTTTCCCTCGGTTACAGTGGTGGAAACGGTGCATGTGCACCCATCGGTTGTATATGCGTTCGTGCCATTCCATATTGCATTGCCCCCAACCCTGCCGTCCGTGTATTCTGTTCCGTCAATTGTGACTTTGCACGATGTTCCAAAATAACTAGAACACTTGCGTATGTTAGATTCGCATATTTGGAACAGGTTTTCGTTTGAAATATTTAATGTATCTGATTGACAATAATATTTATCTATATCACCAGTTGGTGATTCAGCATCCACTATATCTTGAACACTTTCTAGATGGTAACCATCTTGACATGACTGCGCAGAACATGTGACTTCTGTACCAGATGATTGCAGAAGCATATAAATACCAGTTTTTGCATTTTGACAAAAATCTGTGTATGATTGTCCATTGGATGGTTTGTATGGATTATTCTGAATGTCTGTGGGGCTATTCATAAACAACCAACTGGGTTGGCATACGGTCGTATCAGGTTTTTGGGTCTGGAAGTTCCATGGGTGGTAATATGAATTGCATATGTTATAACCATTGTCTGATGTGTAGCATGCAAATTTGCATTTGTTTGGATAATATGCTGTGGCAGGACCTGTCGATATCCATTTTCCATTGTTTTTTGATAATTCTTGTGCCATCAATTCACAATTTGCATAGCAGTCGGTTATAGTTCGACCTGCGCCCAAAGTGTATTTGTAATAATTAGAACCGTATGTGATGACTTCGCCAGTATCAGGATTTGTGTATTCGGTGATGTCTGAACATTTTTTACAGGCCAGTTCGTTATTATTTGTGCTGACAACAGAAATACTATATTCATCTTTCTGACACGCTTTGCAATCGCCTTGTGTCCAGCCGGGAATCCAGCCACAACCAGCCGTTTTACCACATTCACTTTTATTCTTGCTGTGGCATTCCTCGTCTGTAACTGCTGCAAACGTGGGTACAGATATAATTAGTGATAAAAAAAGCAGTATCAGTTTTCTCATCTCTGGGTAATACTAGAAAATTATGACGGGCAAATCAATAAAAAACGCGCCAAACTGGCGCGTTCTTTTTTTAACGTTGTTTTTGTGGAATCTGATTTTGGCGATTGATTGTCCAACCGCGCCCAACAAACCACAAACTGTCGGCCTGGGAACAGGTGCCGGATTCAAATACAAAATTACCGCGTCCAAATATACGATCAGGGGCCAGATTGACACGTGGCTCTAACACTGCGCGCACATCTTCTGGATATACCCACCCGTCACCGGGTCGATACCAAGCAGAACCTTCGTCCACCAGGCGCAAATAAATTTTGTTTACGGTTGGGTCGGCCAATTTGTTTTTGATGTTTTCTATGCTGAGTTCAAAACCATAGGTGGCAGTAAAGTTTAATTCAATATCGCGTTTCGGGTTTTCTTCTTTCTGGCATCCGCCAAACATTGTTGCGCCCGCCAACATTGCGGTTGGAACGGCGCATTTTAATGCATATGGGATTTTCTTGGTGAATTTCATAATAAAACTCCTGTGTTTTTGGGTTGGGCTATCGCTGATTTTGGTTTACTGTCCAGCCATGCTGGGTGAACCATAAACTGTCGGCGCGCAGACATACGCCAGGGGCAAATTCAAAATTGCCACGTCCAAATACACGGTTTGGATCTTTGCCAACCAATGGTGCCAATATTCTGCCATATAATTTGTTATGAATTTCTGTTGCTGTCCAATATTTCAATGGAGATTGCTCAGGGGAATCTGGGTTTACTGGGCGCAGGTGCAAATACACATTGCGTACCGATGGGTCGTCCAGATAGCGTTGGACATTCAATGATGTTATTTGTTCATAGTAATTGTAAGTCCAAGGGAGCTCGACATCGTGTTTTTCAATGTCTTCTTTGCCACATCCTCCAAACAGCGTTGCGCCCGCCAGCATCAGTGCAGGTATGCCGGCACGTAATTTATATGGTATTGTTTTTTTGACTGTCATCATTTCAAGAACCCCCTTTGTTTGGTCTTGGGGCCAACTGGGGGAATTTATTCCCAATATGGCCCATAAAGCAAAAGAGCCCGTAAAAACCTACGGACTCTCTCGCAATTATTTATGGTAAAAACACACGACGCCCCCACTTGTCGCAGATGCCACGCAGGGCGCACCGCCACCCACCCCAATGGGGCAAAATTCGGTAATGCGACATGGATAGAACATCTGGCAACTCGTTTGGTTGTATGTGTTTTCTGCTCTTAGTCATGATAAAATGTAGCCAAAAAAACCGCGTTTGTCAAGTGATAATTGCGCAAAAACAAAACACTAGGATAAAAATCATATTATCTTGTCACCCACCATCCAGTTTGATGGTTGGCTGGGCAAGCATTTTGCGGGATCAACCTTGGTGTCAATGCCAATTTCAAATTCACAGCCAGATGACGTACATTTCATTTTGCATTTTGTGCCGGTGTTGTCGGCATTGTACCATGCGACAGGATACGGTGAATTTTTGTCAACATTCTCGTGGTACGTGTGGTATTGTGGCCTCACATAATATGGGGTAGTTTTAGATGTTGGTACCATTACAAAATGACCATCTTTGCACGTTACCTGATTCCCATTTGGAAATACGCTGCCTGGCTCTGGGGTTCCGCCCGCGGTTATTGCACCACTTGTGCAAATCAGTTTATAACTGGTGTTCGGCGCGTAATATGTTGCACCTGGCCCAAAGGTAAATGTTTCGTCTGATACGCCTTTTGCAGAAGCAGCAGGCAGGCATAAATTGTGACCATTTATATTTGTCAGTGTGCCCGCACAGCAGTTGCCAAACGTATCAATCTGCGATTCTCCTCCTGGACAACAGTTGGTGAAGCTTTCGCCAGCTTTTCTGCCCACCGTGAATTTTGTCCCAGATCCAGATACACATGTCTGACCATCAGAAGTGATACTCTCGCGCGGCATACATGAAATTGTTCCGTTCTCTGCTGGGTATGGCACAAATCCGATGGCGCATGATGTGTCGCGACAACTGTCGGCCTTTTGTGAGGTGCCGGTGTTTTTCGCAAACCATTTCAGCAATGTTTCTGCATCGCCGTCCATGATAATCTTGTTATGCGAATCATCTGCCTCCAACAGGGTTACAGGACTGAATTCGCAATTACCCCACAGACGTTCGGCGATACGGCAAACCTTGCATTCTGTGCTGTCTGCGTTGTCGCAATTTCTGTCGGCGGTGCAAATGTCGTAAATAGGGGTGTTATTGTCGGGGTCGGGCTCGTACCCGTACATCATTTTATAGAATGTATTATTTTTAACCGTCCCGTCGTCAACTAAGCGTGCCCAAATGTTCCCAATCGCTTCGTTGCCTGCGCTGGCCACGCACGCCTTGACATCGTCCCAACATGCCGTGCGGTTGATAATAGATTTGCGGTTGACAGATGTCTGAATGTTTTCGCACAGACCGAAATTACCAGAAATTGATTTGCATGATTGAATGATACATGCACGACCAATTTCGCGGCATGTCTGCATAACTGTGTCGTATGTTTTGTCCGTGGTGATGTCGGTCATACCGGTATTCCAATCAATATCGCCACCCGTTGTTTTTAACAATGTGGTGCATGCATTACGAACATCTGCGCACATTGCATTGACAGTGCGATCTGCGGCCACACCGAATGTTGACAGGGCGCGCGCATCAAAATCTTGCAATGATTTGGCGGTGTCTGATAAACACTGTGTGGTCAGGGTCGTGCAACTCTGGCGGACTTCTTCCAGTTTGCTGTCTTGGGCCAATTTGATTTGCGCCAATGCATCTTCGACAAATGCGTCCCATACGCTGTCGGCGATGTCTTGGCAATTTTCCATCGCAGGTGCTAAAAACTTCTTTTTTGAATTCAGGTATGATACGAACACCTGATTCCCAGGGACACTGGTCCACGATTGGTCGGTGTCAGGACGGGTGATTAAATTGTTCAGGTTTGACAGTTCAGATGTCAAGAACGCTTCGCCCGTTGATGGGTCAATATAACGCCCCGTGGTGTCTAAACATTTGCCCAGATTAGTGCCACATACGGTTGAATCCGACAGCATTGTCAGCATCTTTTGTTTGCACGTCAAAATGTCGTCAGAATTGCGCTTCTGGTAAATGTCCAAGCGTGACATGTCTAACAGTGCGCTGCCCTCGCGTAATTTTTCACGTGCTTGGTCATTTTGGGTTTCATATGACTTGGCAACAGTGTTACAGTCCTGTTCGATTGTCATTTGATAACCACTTGCGACGATGGGTAATTCGTCGTCGGTGCAAACCTCGGCCGCCATTTCGCGACAAATTGGCAGTGCTGCCGCATACAGGGCCGTTCCGGTTTTTGCAGTGGTTGACGCCCCCGACAGAGAATCCACTGTGTCAAATGCCGCATCCGCATTCAATGATAATGATATCGCACCCAACGATTGGTTGAAATTGCTGTCGTTAAAACTGGTGTTTAATTTCTTGGCAATTTCGTCCAGCATCTGTTTGGATTTTGACGTGTCTTTTTTCTGGAACGCTGTTTCGCCTTCGGTTGCCTTGTTTAATGCCGCGGCGTCCTCTTTGTCCATGTTGACCGTCAACAGGCGTTGGTTGAAATCCAACATTTTTTCTTCGACCGTGCTCAGGTTTTTCTTGGCACTGTTAAATTCGTTGGCGCGTGATGAACATGCACAGCGTTTCAGTTGGCTGTCCTTGTTTGCACAAAATTCGTCCATACAGTTATAGTACACCTCGCGACACTTTTTATAATCGCGATTGATGATATCTGATGCGGTCAGTTTTGTCGTTTCTGTATCAGTGGCGGCACGCGCAGCAGTTGCGCGAACGCCCGTGTTGCGTGTGTTGCGCGCGGTTGCCATCGTGGCAGTACGCGCAGCAGTTGTGCGCGCAGGCGCGGTTGCAGTACGGGTAATTACCCCCTGGGGCGCAATCGCAGTGGGCGCGGTTGTGCGTGATTGAATGTTTTGTGTTGTTGTGCGGGATGATAATGCGGAAACCGCACTGCGCCCTGATGTAATCGCCGACGCCTTGTTTGTTGTATCGCGGGAATTTGTTGATGTGCGACCGCGTGGATTCAACGTTGCTTTTTGTGATGTTTGTGCGCCGGTTGCCGTGCCGCGTGCGGTGGCCGCCGATTGCGCCCCACGGGTTGAAACAGTGCCCGATGTGCGACGTGTCGCCGCGCGCGCGGTGGCATCAGAATCCGTGGCGTTTGCGCCAAAAACCGCGCCAATGCCCAAACACACAGCGAAAAATAGTTTAATCCCTTTCATTCTTGTAAATAATCTTAGCAAAATTATGAATTTGCGGGCAAGTGAAAAAACAGGTTTTTATTAAAGTTCAGAGTTCAACCGTCTCCGCTGGTGCTTCGCCGCGATAAAATAATGTGTGCGCTGCGCGCAACATAAAATAAACTGGATTGCCACGCGTCGCTACGCTTGCTCGCAATGACAGAGATTCTAGAACAATTGTCATTGCGAACGTAGTGAAGCAATCCAGTAAATAAACCAGTGCGCCATTTGGCGCACACATTATTTGAACTTTGAACTTTTTCTGGTGCGGGCAGGGGGACTTGAACCCCCAAGGTTTGCACCACAGCATCCTTAGTGCTGCGCGTATACCAATTCCGCCATGCCCGCAAAAAACGTATATATATTCTTATCAACAAGAGGTTTGTTTTTCAACCGTTTTTGTGATATCATACGAGTAAAGTTTGAAAGGTTAAGGATTTTTATATGATTAAATTGCCAAGATTCTTGTTGCGTGCGTCGCTGGTTGTGGCGTTGCCGATGGCTGCAAATGCCGCTGGAACATACTATACCGGCAACTATCAGTCGCCCCAGACGCGCTATTCTACGCAATCGTATGCGTCACGTTATAACAACACGACACAGTCCAGAAATTATAACACTGCGGGTTCGTCGTATGCGTCGTATTCTTCGTCGCGTCCAACGGTTGGTACGCGTACAACACAAACAACTGTGGCGCGTGGCCAGACGCAAAACACATCACAGGTTGCCACCAGTGGTGCAAAAAAGCAGGGATTCTGGTTGGATGCCGGTATCTCGCACGAGGTTGCACAATGGCAATTTGAAATGAAAGAGTCCAAGTCAATTTTGCACTATGACAATATTGGTTGGAATGTTTTGGATGTGCGCGGTGGCTATGCGTTTAACGCCGGCAAGACCAAAATGCAGATTGATGCCGGATTCAAGTACGGAATGCAGTCCGGCGACAGCACTATGGTTGACGACGATATCACCAATGGTGGGTATATTTCAGATATATTCTTTGTCGATGCAAATGGTAATGGTCAATATGACGAAGGCGAAGAAATTACTGGGACACAGGATTCGCACGCATTGTCTGTGGGCAAAAGCAGCGGCGGCAATATGTACGGGTTTAATGCTGGATTTGGCCTGACGGATTTCTTTCAAGTTGGGGCGGTAAAATTCACGCCGTCTATTGGGTATCGCTATTTGAGATATAAATTGGAAACCAAGAATAACCACGGGTTGGCAGTGGATTCGTATACTTGTTTCAATATCAATGGTGAAGTGCAGTGCGATCCAATTTTAATTTTCCCGATGGACAGCATCAGTTCCGTACCAACGCGTGACAATCCATATAATTATATCCAAATTCCAGCGGGGGCAACAAAGGTAAACACCGCTGGGACGTTCTATTATTCCCAACCATCGGTTAGCCATTCGTATGAGGTTGAATGGTCTGGGCCATATTTAGCATTAGATATGGATTATCAAATCAATAATAAAAATTCCGTCAATGGTCGTTTTGAATTAGGGTTGCCAGGGTACACATCAACCGGCGACCAGCCGTATCGTTATGATTGGGCCCATCCAAAAAGTGTTGAAGACAAGGCCAGTATTGGCAGTGCTTATCATCTGGGGTTGGGTGCAAATTGGTTGACTGCGTTGACAAATACTGTATTCTTGTCGCTGGGGCTGACGTATGATTACTATACAGTCAGTGATGCGGATGCCAAGACGTACCTGAATGCCAATTATTATGAAACTGAATTATCACGTATCAAGAACGGTGGTACATATACCGTCAATGGGTACGAAGTCAATTATGGTACAGGATTTTCATCGGACGAAGCAATGTTGGCCGGCAGTGCCGCCGCACGCTCGATTATGGCATTAAAGGACAGTTGCCCAGGGTGGGCGTGCAGCGTCAAGAGCGAGATTAAGTCGTTCTATAAATCAATGGGTATTCGCGTTGGGGTCAATGCAAAGTTCTGATTGTAAATGGTAGTGTGATATGACAAAACTGGGAATAATTTTTGCTGGGGCTGTGTTAGCGTTGTCTGGGGTTTCGGCGCATGCCACCGAATTGTCGGGTACGGCATCGGTCAGTATTACCAGTGATACGTCCGCGTCGGCGAAAAATATCGCCATGGACGAGGCGCGTCGTCAAATTATTGTTGACAGTTTGTCGCACTATTCTATGCCAGACCAATTACGTGCCGCGGTAAAAGATGCAAAAAGCAGTGAATTGATAAACCTGATTGCTGCGTCGGAAATTTCGGGTGAACGGCAATCTGATACAACGTATTCGGCAAATATTACAATGACGCTGGACCGCGGGTTGGCGCGTACGTGGCTGAATGCGACGGGGGTTCAGAATTGGTTGCCAGACGATACATCTGGGGACAAATTTGTTGTGGTGGCATATGTGTCTGATCCGATTGCAGATTGGGTCGGTTTGCAGGAAATTGCACGCAATGAAAAACTGGATTTAGCAACCAAATATATAAATAATGGCCAGATTACTATTGAACTGCCAATGGCGCGTCGCGGTGAATTTACGGCGGCGGTGCGTGGGGCGGGCTGGCGTTATTCTGATAATGATGGCGTTTTGCGCATTTGGAAATAATTATTAAATATCAAAGGGTGTTGTGGTGAAAAAAATATCTGCGGTTTTGTTGTGTCTGTTTATCGTGCCGTGTGTGGCGCGTGCTGATGATGCGGTGGCGACAAACAAAACATTGCATTTAGACGTGCGTCGCATTGGGTTGGAATTGTCAAAAACAACTGTTTCTAATGCGCAACAATACTCCGATTCACCGGTATCGGCCCTGAACGCGTCCAGTCAGGATTATATCAAGGGCGTTTTGGACACGGTTTTGGAATATAACAAGAATAAGTTCAAATGGGACAATGGTCTGTTTGCTGAATATGGTCGTACGACATTGCGCCCGTATAATGGGCCAACCACGACCGACCAAAACGCAGATAAAATCACATTGTCCAGTGACCTGTCGTATGCATGTTGGGATTTTGTAGGATTAAAATTGGGCCCAACGGTTCGTGGCGCGTATGATACGCAATTTCGCGATAATGCGGATGCACCACGCCAAAATATTATTCGTACCAGTGCAGGTATCTCGTTGTTTGATCACAAGATTTTGAAAACGTTGTATGTAACTGGTCTGTATGAATATGATTTTACATATGCGGGTGCGCAAACCAGCAAGGACGGTATGGAGGCGGGCTGGCGCGCCGAATACGTAATTCGCGATGGCGTAAAATTTACCACCAACGGGTATTATCGTGAATACTTTGAATATTCAGATTACGTGCCAACTGATTTGAAACGTGATTTGTCGGCGATTGTACGTCTGGATACAAATCTGTGGGGAAATCTGACCATGGGGCCATATGTAAAATACCGTTTGGCCAAGGCGCGTGGTGTCGACGTATACGGCAGCAATTTTATGGTTGGTGTTTCATTCAACTATATCAACAAATTTAACCTGATGTAATGTATTGCCGCCGCGGCAATATGTAACGGCGTAATTATTGAATAACCGTGAATTTTGCGGAACTGCCACCGCCATCACTGGTTGCGATACGCACAATATGTTCACCCATTGGAATGGTGCGCGTCATTGGCGCGCCAGATGTGGTTGTGCCGATAATTTCATCGTCCAAGAACCAGAATATTTTTGCGTCGCGCGCAGGGGCGATTGCCTGAAATGTTATGCGTGCTGTGTTTCCGCCATCGGTGATAACGATGTTTGTTGCATCGGTGGGGGTGATAATTGTTGGGTGCG
>UROD01000018.1 GCA_900549365.1 uncultured Rickettsiales bacterium
TGCCGCATCCTGCGCTTCGCTTGGATTCATTGCGAGCGCAGCGCGGCAATCCAGTTGATAATGTTATGCGCAGTGAAGACGGTGGTCATAAAAAAAACTTGTCCCCAAATGGGGACAAGTTTTTTATCAGAATTCATATCTGAATTTTGCCATACCAGTTTGTGATGTGTAATCTTTGTGCAGATTCAAATCATAAACCAGCGAGATTTCCAGACCATTGTATTCTGCGGTCAGGCCAATTCCAAATTCCCCACCGAATCGGGACAGACGGTCGCCATCAACCACATAGGACGCTGCGCCTGGCATTGTAACGGTGGACATTGCTTTGTCAGACACAAAGTCATATGTCGCTGCCGCGCGCAGTTCTGGGAACCAGTTGATAACCGAATCGTTTTCAATTGCGAAACGATATTTCATACCAGCAATTCCAGTCAAGAAATCTGTATCATCGCTGCTGACATGGTTCAGGCCGTTGTTGTACGAATCCTGTGTCACATGCAAATAACGCAGACCGACCTCTGGTGTCAGGCCAGACGCGAAATCATAACCGGTCATAACCTGTCCACCGAACGCGTCAGTGTCATAATCTGATTTCAGACGAACACCAAATGCGTCAACGGTTTCGGTATATTTTGACATTGTGTAATTCAATGCCGCATTGACGAACCATTCGCTTGGCTTGTACTGGGCATATGCAAATATGCTGTTGCTGTCAATTTCGGTATCGCGACCGCCATTGGCATGAACATCAGAATGTCCGAACGCATAACCCAAACCAATCGTGTACTGTTTGTCAATCAGCGCATCAAACCCAGCCGACACACCACGGGTGTATCCGTTGAACTGGCCATTGAATTTGGATTTGTTAAACATACCCTGTGCCCACACGCCGTAATCAGCATCAGACAAATCACCACCGCTGCGGCCCATTGTGCCCGCCGATGGTGCGCCCGCCATACGATTCGCCGCCAGTGTCATGACTGCGCCCTGAACAGATTGCGCAACCGATTGAACGACAGGTTGATCAACTGGGCTTGCCTTGGCAGATTCGATTTCAACATAATCTGTATCGCCATTACGCAATGCCTGTTGCGCGTTCAGCGATGCAATATTTGCCAAATCGTTATCTACATTTGCCAACGCAGCGACCGTATTTGCCGCAATATCAGTCAGACCAGTTTCCTTCGCAATTTCTTCAACCTTTTTGGTTGCGATTGTAACTGCGCCATTATCGCCCTTGGTCACATCATAGATTGCGCCAGCATCAACGACAGTATATTCGTTCGCATTTTCACCAAATATATTATATGTCCCTGTTGTTGCAACATTCAATGACACTTTGCCGTTGCCTTTGTATGTTTCTGCCAACAGTTTACCATAGTTGTTCGCCCCAACAATTGTTGCGCCAACCGTGCCGTCCAGTGTCAATTCTTTTTGTTGAACCGTCGCAGTGCCAATATTCAGCGTTGCACCATCAGCAATGGTCAATGCGCCATCGCCTGTGATACCGCCATCAATGGTCGTTGTGCCGCCAGTCACCGTCAATTTACCCAAGTTGTAAATATCGTTTCCGACGCCACCGGCCATATTACCGGTAAATGTATTTTCACCGGACAGGGTTATTTGTGCGTTGGCCTCGTTAAACAATGCACCACCGTTTTCCGTGGCCACATTGTTCATAAAGTTCACGCCTGTGAACATCATCGAACCGGCCTTGCCTTGCTTGTCTGCATCGCCGTGATTATAGACAGCCCCACCCTGTTTTGCACTGTTGCCATCAAACGAACTTTTTTCAATATAAACATTGCCCTCAGCTGTATCACTGTTGTGGAAATAATTATCAAACGCACCACCCGTCTGTTTTGCGGTATTATTCGCAAATACCGTATTGATAATGTCAATTACACCACGATTATCATTTTTCCCGCTATTCGCAAAACGCGTTGAAATTGCACCACCAACAGTATCAGACGAATTACCACGGAATAAAACACCGTCCAAATTCGTTCTGGCGGTTGAACCCAAGAACATTGCACCACCACCAGGATTGTTATTCAACACCTTGTTATTTTCAAAGCGTGAATTTTTAATCCACATACCATATTGGTTTGGGTTTTCTTTGGCTGCTGCACTATCTGGATTTGCATTTGCAACGTTCACAATTGCACCGCCACCATCGTCACTGGCATTACCATCCCAATCAGCAACATTACCAGAAAACAGTGAATCTTCGATATGCACCGCAACATAGTGTTTGTTACCGGTATAAGCATACAAAGCACCACCAAAATCTGCCTTGTTGCCAATAAATTTTGACGCCTTGATATCAACATCACCGTTAGCGATGGACACCGCACCACTGTCTGCCTCGCCACTTGCTGTGTTACCAACAAATTCAGAATTCAAGATTTTTGTCTTTTCACCGTTTTTGACGTTTATACTAACTGCACCGCCAGAATAACCATTCACACTGTTACCTGTGAATTTTACACTATTCAACGTCAAACCACCGGTGTTATAAATCGCACCCCCCTCGGCCTTATCCCCAGATGCAATATTCTTGTAAAATTCAGAATTAGAAATTGTCAATGTACCTTCATTAAAGATAGCACCGCCACTTTTACCAGCCGTATTACCGGTAAATGTGTTTCCACCAGACAAACTTACCGACCCACCTGTGGCATTGTATATTGCACCACCGCTTTCACCAGCAACATTGCCTGTAAATGTAGAATTTGCAATATTAACCTCTGCAAGGCCGCTACCATTGTTTTGTGGGGTCACATTTGCTATTGCGCCACCAATCTTGCCAGCGCGATTTGATTCAAATACTGCGCCATCAATAATACCAATGTGTCCAGCATTGACAATCGCACCACCTTGCTGGGCTGGTCCCACAACCGCCGTATTATTGATAAACTTTGTCTTATAAATACCTTCTACCACGCTGCCCCAGGTTCCATTATTGATTGCACCACCATTTCCTGCGACGTTGGAATCAAATACACTATCTGTAATTGTAGATATAGTTCCCTGATTACGGATTGCCCCCCCCTGAGATATTCCACCAGAATTACCAATGAAATGTGATTTTGAAATCAGATTTATTGTTCCACCCTTGACGCTGGCTGATGTTTTTGAATTGTTAATAGCACCACCCTGAGCCGCGGTATTATTTTCAAAAACAACACCTATCAGATTGTCCAATGTTCCAGTACTGCTGTTATACAACGCGCCAGCGGCCTTTGTACTATTATTGCCAACAAATTTAGTTCCTGCGGCGATTTCCATTTTACCGTCATTCCAAACCGCACCACCAAATTTTGCGCTGTTGCCTGTGAACGAAACGCCATCGCCCAGTGTCAATGTACCACTGTTAAAGATTGCCCCGCCGTTTCCATCTGTTTTGTTGTTTGTGAACTGTGCCCCAGCTAAATTTTCGGTTGCATCAGCGTCAACAACTAATCTGGTTTTAGTATCATCTGCACTTGCACCACCGATAACGACCATTGCGCCTATTGCGGCAATAAATGCATGTTTCAATACGGCACGATATGCTGCAGTTAGTTCTTTGATTGCTGTACGGGACATTTTCATGTGGATTCTCCTTTGTTCCAAATGACGGCATATAACTGCCTGTTAATTTCATTTATAGCATCTGTTTGTACACTTGCAAGCGCAAAATTATCACGTCAGGACATGTGTCAAAACAAATTGCAAAAAACCGCCAAAAATTATTTGACGGTCGGGGATTTCAACAAATCATATATAGGAATGACCCCACCGATCTTTGGGTTTCCCCTGTTGTATTACCGGTGGATCCCCGACCATAATGGTGGGGTACATACAATAAATGGCGCATGTGCGCCGCTTTACTGTGCGGATTTGACACGTGCATTGCGCGCGTCACCTATATACGGGCTTGTTGAAGGCCCCGAACCCAAATCCCTTTGGATTCATATTCAGTATAATCAACATAAAATCAAATTTCAATCATAAAAAATTCCCATGGGGGTGGTCATTACTCTCTGTCATAAAAAACGGGGCGATGCCCCGTTTTTTATGACAACTTGTGAATAACCAAGCCACTGCGCAACTTTGGTTCAAACCACGTTGTCTTGGGTGGCATAATGTTGCCCGTGTCGGCAATATCAATAATCTGGCGCATGGTAACGGGGTACAACGCAAACGCCGCAACCATTTCACCCGAATCAACGCGTTTCTGCAATTCCGACAACCCGCGAATACCACCGACAAAATCGATTCGTTTGCTGGTGCGCAAATCACCCAGATTCAAGATTTTATCAAACACCAAATTTGACAATACCGTCACGTCCAGAACGCCTATCGGGTCGTTGTCGTTATATGTACCAGATTTCGCCGTCAAACTGTACCAATGGCCGTTCAGGTACATGCCAAAGTTATGCAACTTCGTCGGCTTGTAAATTTCTGTGCCCATATCGGTAACGTCAAACGATTCGCCCAGACGCGCCAAAAATTCATCTGGCGTCAATCCATTCAAATCACGCACAACGCGGTTATAGTCAATAACGTGCAGTTGTGATTCTGGGAATATCACCGCCAAGAAATAGTTATATTCTTCGTCCCCTGTGTGATTCGGATTTTGCGCACGTTTTTCCGCGCCAACACGTGCGGCGGCGGCGGTTCTGTGGTGACCATCGGCAACATACATCGCCGGAATATTTTTGAATATTTCAGTTATGCGCGCATTGACCGCATCATCTGTAATTGCCCAGAACGTGTGGCCAAAACCATCAGGCGCGACAAAGTCATATTCTGGTGCGTGCGCCGCAACCCAGTCGGCGACAATCTTGTTCATTTCATCAACATCAGGATACGCAAAGAACACCGGTTCAATATTCGCATTTTGGATACGAACGTGAATCATACGGTCGTCTTCTTTGTCCTTGCGCGTCAATTCGTGCTTTTTAATTTTGCCAGACATATAGTCATCAACATTTGCCGCCGCAACCAAACCGTACTGTGTGCGACCGTCCATTGTCTGGGCATAGATGTAATACATTTCTTTTGGGTCTTGGACCAGCCAGCCACGTTCCTGCCACAGTTTGAAATTTTCCACCGCTTTGTCATAAACGGCCTGAGAATGTTCATCGGCAATCGGGTCAAAATCAATTTCTGGTTTGATAATATGCAACAGTGATTTTTCACCGGCCTCTTGCTTGGCCTCCACAGAATTCAGAACGTCATATGGACGCGACGCGACCTGGGCCGCTAAATCTTTTGGTGGACGAACACCGGCAAATGGTTTGATTTTCATATCAGATTTCTCCTTGGGTTATACACCCAAGGATTATATCTGGTTTATAATTAAATCAAAGACAAATATTTTTTATTCCATAAACTCGGTCACAGTCAGGTCTGTTTCAACCGTGACTGGCGTCGGTGCATATTCAATTTGCACGGGAACAATCGTCGGATTCTTGCTGGCGTCCAGTGGGTGCGTCTGGAACGCGACCGCGCCAAAATCAATCGCCGACATATCAATCGACCGCACCGTACGGTCATACATAGTGTGATAATAAATCACCATATTTTTCAAATCGGTCGCGATTGTCCACTGGGTGGCAGACGGCATATTGTTAGGCGCACGCCCAACCGCAAACTGAACGCCCGTCGGCACGTCAAAATTATTCAGAATATGAAACGCCTGCATCGCGGAATCAAACGCGGTCTTTTGCTTTAATGAATATGATTCCAAGAATGCCGCACGAACGAATCGCGATGGCGGCGTAAAGTCCCCAGGCAATCCGTGGAAACCACTGCCCGAACCAAACGCCGTCAACGTAAGTCCATTCATATCAACTGGCCCCGCCGTCCCAGGGATTAAATTCACGTAATTGTTCAAATTAGACCTGTGCCACGGGAACGATGGCGCGTTGGTCAAAACGCCCATTGGGTTGTCATAAAAATTGACCTCGCCATCAACGATCTCTATCACGACCTGACGACCAGACGGGTCGGTTATACGCCAATGCACGGTATCGGCGCGGGAATCAATATTGATGATGCGAATGTTTTGCATTGCTGCACGCAACTCATCAATGGTGGCAAAGTTCGCCAACACCCACGATACGAATTGCAAATCACCAATGGATTGCCCCGCCAATGCCGCGTCATACGGTTTGTATTTGCCGTATTTTGGAAAATAGAACAACGCCGCAGACAGCCCCGCCTCGTTCGTGCCATCAACGATAAATTCGGCCTGTTCCATACCCAACCCGACATAGCCGTATTTCGCGGTATATTGCATACCGCCAGACGCATTGTTAGGCAAAATCGCCGTCTGGGTATAACCACGCGGAATCACAACATATATGTTGTCCATCTCTTCGCGTGACCAATCAATTGTACGTGCGACAACGACACCGCCGTCGTCGGATTTCAGCGTGATACCCGTACAGGCATCTGCACTGTTTGCAGCCACCAATGGCATTGCCACCGCCAGCGCATAAAATAATTTTCTCGTCTCCATACCCGCATTATGCGGCGGACGCTTTTATAAATCTATGGGTTTGATTTCACAGTTCCAATGCCGGCACCCAAATTGCGCGTACCGCATCATTGTCCACGCGCCGCGCCAATTCGGCAATCATTTCCAAAATAAATTCGCGCTGTGCATCCGACCACGACAACCGCGACATCACGCGGTCATAGAACGCGCGCACGGTTTCATATTCTGTCTGGTTCAGTATCATGGCCTGTTCAAAATTCGCACTGTGCCAATCGCAGACCATCTCTGTCAAAACACTTTTTGGAATCTGGCACACATCGTCCCACGCGCCGATATGATGCGGCTGCATGCTATGATGCTCGTCATGAACGCGTTTGTACAGTTCCAAATGCTGGGGCAACATTTTCATATCTGGGTGATATGCCACATAATTTCGATATGCATAACCCGTTTGATATGGTTCTGTGAATTTATCGCTGTCGTGCATGGGAAACGCCGCCCCCACCAGTTCCGCGAAATAATTCAAACAATCAATGTGACAGTGCGTACGCACCAAGTGAAATTTAATAATATCAGATACCGGAATGTTCATAGGGTGCATAATATCACAAAAACGACCGCCCCGCCACCAAAAGCATATAAATTTTCATTGCAAAACGAAAAAAGACATTATATAATGCGCACCGCATTGGGGCATAGTTTAACGGTAGAACTCCGGACTCTGACTCCGTCAGTGTTGGTTCGAATCCAGCTGCCCCAACCAAAAATTTAACCGGCCTTGCGCCGGTTTAATTTTTGGTTGGGATTGCACAATAACATCTTATTTTTCCGGTACTTTTATGTTATAACAATGCAGTGGGGGTGAATTCTCATTCTGTTTTTGAGATATGATATTTTGACTTTGGGTAATTTTTTAAAAAGGTTTATAAATTATTAAATTCGTGTTCTGGGTCGTTAATTGTTATATGTAGCACATTATCCAACCTGTAACCAAATAGAACATGTTTTTGTGATATGTGAATGTGGTATAATTGTTCGTCATCCGGTTTGTGAGGCGAGCTAGCTATTTCTCGTTGTCTTTCGCTTAAATTATTACCGTATTCTCCACAATGAGGATCTTTATTAACCTGTGTCCAGGTAAGCGAATGATATTTTTTGTATATAGGTTGTTCTATTTCTTTTAAGAATTTTTTTGAATCTTTTTTATAGCAATGAAAGCTAAAGCTTCCATTCCAACGCATTTCTTCACACAAAAAACACCACCTAAAGGGTTCGTTATCAATTTGCTTTATTGATTCTTCTACCTGCGGGTCTATTTTAGGTGACGCGTCAACAATGGCGGGTATTTCGGCAACCTTAGGTTTTAATTCCGCCTGCATTTGTGCGAGTGTTTGTTTTGCTGAACGCTTCTTCTTTTTTGACATAAAGACAATTTTTACAAATTTGAATAATAATTATACAGAGATTCGTTGGATATTGTTGCTTCACAATGTTCACCAGCTTGTGCTCCACAATTTTCACGAGCTTCTTGCCAAGGCCTTTCTTGGTGGGTCAAAGCACTAAGCCAATCCGCTGATTTTCCACCATAAAAATCTATAACTTTTCTAATAAAGCTTATTTGTTGTTCGGTGAGATTATTTTCGAGCGCCTGATACGGAATATCTGCTGCCGAAATAACAAATTTACCTTTATGTAAATTGAATAGCTCACGACAAACAGGGCCATCACGCCAAGCTTGAAAATTCTGTGCAAACAATGGTTGACCATTGTTCCAGACTAATGTCCATGCCTGAGCATAATAGCATAATTTTTGCAGTTTCATGGTAGAAATGCTACCACCAATTGTATCTAAGATGTACTTAGAAACATCGAAAATGTTTGCCATATCAAGCCCCTTTTGCTGTCAATTTATGAAAATAGTACAAAAAACACCCCTTGACAAGTGGATTTTACCATAAATTCAAAGGGCCGTAAAGAATAAAATATATAATACACACACACGCTACAGGCTTATATTGTATCACAATCTTGGGAAAAAGTCAATATTTTCCTTTAAATATGGATAATTTAACGAAGTTATTTTATATACTCTTTGACAACAAATGAATATCAAGTTTTTCTTCACAAATACTCATAGCTGCATCAATGTTGAATTCAATCAAAGAAAGGGCACTTGCTGGCATCCCAACGGCAACAAAATCACCAACTGCTTTCAGATCAACTCGTTCAATCATTTGTTCTGCAACACATTTACAATAATTTTGTTGCTTTTTAGACGATATGTTTATCTTGTTTAGACTTTCCGCATTCTTTAGTGCCCGTAAACAAGCATTATACTGTCCATAATATAATTTTTTGAGTCGTTGCTGTTTCATCTCCTCTTTCTTTATTTCGCTGCAGATTTGCGGATTGCATAATTCTGGAATCCAAGCATCTTTACAACAATCACTAGCCCAAACACAGTTTGTGCGCGCCAACAACAACAGTAAAACAAAAGTAAGTTTTTTCATCTTATATTTCCTTGGCCGTCAGTGGATTATGATGCATTGGTATGTGTTTTTTGGAAACACACCGGACTTCCCCTACTTTTATGTCCCGTTCTACCCCATCAATAATAATTTTATTATCTATAATGTACTCACAGGAATATGTTTCTTCGGTTCCGAGTTCATTATCGCAATAATAAATTACCTTGTTTGGTTCTGAAATTATTCTTACTTCTGTACTAGCGCAAAATGCTAGACTCTCTGAAGGCTCTATTGTTCCGCAATTTATGATAATGCCCTTCGTTTCCCCTTCACATGGCACAATATATATTGAACAAAAAGCATTGTGCATTTCTTGTAGGCAAAAGTATTTGCCGGTACTTTCAACCAATTCGCCAATGCATAAACTTTGATTTTCTGGTACCTCATCGGCACAGCCAAACAAATTTACTAGAAATAAGAAAAATATATATTTTCGCATAATTGTGTTCCTTTAATTTAAATTTTCTTACTTTCAAGAAGTTGCAAATGTTTTTCTGCATATTGCTGCAATATTGAGCTAATTTTCAGTTCCTTGCTGTTATACCGAATTTCTTCTATAATTTCTTTGTAGATAGCAATCTCTAACTTACGTTTGGACCGCCAATTATTTCTATTCACTATTTTAAAAGATTCCTGAGTTACCCGATTCTCTATTCTTTTATGCATCTTGCCAAGCAACACAGCATCCTCATCATCAAAATCTACACCTTGCAATGCATACGCAAAAAAACTTTGTACAATTACCCTTGGGGCGTCACTTTCTTTTTCTGCTTTGTGTATGTTATGCACTAGTATCATATACCCAATTGCTATACCAGTGATAAAAACAAGCAAATCGGGGCTTGCTCCAGCACCACAAGCGAGAAAAATTATAAAGAAAGCGCTACCAATCCACACACCAATATTGTCTATCGTCTCTTTCATTTGTCATCCTTCTTTTGTTTCCGGTTGCCTATAATTGCTGTCAATATCCCTGCAAAAATACCGCCAAAGTCTCGGCTTATTGCCATCGGTTCCACATCAACCAATAACAATAAAAAACAAATTACAGATAGAGTTATTCCACACCAAAACATATTTAATCCCCTTTGTAAAAAAATCACCTGAGAAAATCAGGTGGTTGGAGGTTCAGAACTATAATTTTAGGAAAATAGCGGGCTTATTCAACGTATTCACCACCCTCCAACCATCGGTTGGAGGTGTTTTTTGTCCCCACGGACACCTAAAATTCAGAGGTTCTGACGCCCCAGTGCCGAAACACCCGACACCAATGCTATTTTAGGCCAAAATCCGCCCGTTAGCAAGATAAAAGTATAAAAATTCAAACGCCCTATTCGGGGCGGGGGTATTTTATGCACCAGCAATCTGCGCTGTGGCCGTTGATAACACCGATAGCCTGCAAGTATGCATAGATGATTGTTGTGCCAACAAATCGCATACCGCGCCGGCGCAGGTCGCGCGCAATCGCGTCCGAAATTTCTGAATGTGTGCGGCCCACCTCTCGGATTACCGCCCCGCCCGTCGTGCGCCAGATGTACGCGTCAAACGAGCCAAATTCGCGTACGATTTCCAAAAATACACGCGCATTTTTTATTGTCGCGCAAATCTTTAATCGATTGCGAACAATCCCCGCGTCCGCCATCAATCGGTTGACATCGCTGTCTGTATATTCGGCAATGCGGCGTGCATCAAACCCATCAAACGCGCAGCGAAAGTTTTCACGCTTTGCCAAAATGCATTCCCACGACAGGCCCGCCTGAAATGATTCCAGCACCAGCATTTCAAACAGCCGTGCGTCATCATGCACGGCGCGCCCCCATTCGGTGTCGTGATATTTTATGTATTCTGGATTATTCGGATTCGCCCACGCGCATCGATTTTTGCCGTCCGCCCACGTTGCCATATTTACACCTTATTCCGTTTTGGCGATGGCAACCGTACGCGCAACCCCAGATTGCAAATCATAGACGGGCGTCCAACCCGCCTGAACCAATCGGTCGGCACTCAACACAGAATCCGCGCCCACCACCGCGGTCGCATTTGGCGCAATTTGCACCGCGACGCCACCACATTGCGCCATGCATTCGGCAAATTCCCGCACAGACGCCGCCGCATTTGGATTTGCAATGTTATAAATCGCGCCACGCGCCCCACACAGCACCGTCCGCAAAATCGCCGTTCCCGCATCTGCAACATAACACCACGTGCGTCGCTGTGCGCCATCACTGTTCAGTATAATATCATGTCCGGACATTACCGCACGCAAAAATTGTGCATCGGCGCGATTATTTTCAGGCGCAATCCGTGGCCCATAAACATAGTTCGGTCGCACGATGCAAACATGCCGCCCATACTGCGCCGCATACGCCATGCATAGCGTTTCCGCCGTGCGTTTTGATTCGGGATAGCATGCGCGCACGGTTGCGAACTGAATTTCGCCGGTGTCCGTTTCCACAAACGGCGCGTCAGATTTGTTGTGACCATAAACCTCGCCACTGGAAACGAACAAGAATCGCGTATCATTTGTACATGCCGCGGTCAGCAACGCCATTGTACCCAATATATTTGCGCGAATTACGTCCACCGGTTGCGCGGTGTACGCCGCGGGACACGCCGGACTGGCCGCGTGCACGACAAAATCAAACGTGCCGTCCGGCATATTTCCGCCCGACAAATCACATTCAATAAAATGCAGTTTTTCCGTCGCGCCACCGAATCGATGCGCCAACTTTTTTGCACTGCGCGACACGGCAAAAATATCAACACCCAACCCGTGCGCCACATTCATATAGTTCAAAAAATCAACCAACCAACCACCAATCAGTCCCGTCGCGCCCGTAATCAAAATCCGCCGCCCGCGCAACGCGCCCAATGCATCGCCCACGCCCGCGCGCGCACATTCGTATTCATCACGCAACAAATCAGAAATTGTCATTTTGCCACCTGTAATAAAGCACGAAAGATTTCAAAGTCCGCCGCCGTGGTCAGTTTCAGATTCTGTTCTGCGCCCTGCGAAAAGAACACACGCCGCCCCAGCGCAACCATCAATGTACAGCATGCAACCGTATTTGTAATTCCGCGCGCCAGCGCATCATTTTGTGCCGTCCAAATATCACCCAGATAAAATCCATGTGGCGTCTGTGTACGACGCAGCGCATCACGCGGGATTGATGTCATCGCCGATACGCCACCGTCGGTGGTTTGTAAAATCGCCTCTGTACACGGGATTGCGGCAATCGCATTGCCATTTGCGCGCACGCACCGAATACAATCAGTAATAATTTCCGCCGACACCATCGGTCGCACACCATCATGCACCAGAACAATATCATCATCGGCATATACGCCATGTAATTCGTCCAAGCCACGCTTTATCGATTCCTGACCCGACGCACCACCAACAACAATATGACGCAGTTTCGTAATACCATATTGCCGACCATATTCGGCAACCACGTCCACCCATTCGGGCAGCGTCACAACACAAATCACATCAATTTCTGGGTGATGCTGAAACGCGCGCATTGTGTGCACAATCACGGGCAACCCGTCCACGGGGACAAACTGTTTC
>UROD01000019.1 GCA_900549365.1 uncultured Rickettsiales bacterium
AGCCATTTTTGATAAAGCCATCGTGACCAAATGTTATCATTGCGCCAACGGGGCTGCGCCCGAATAAATGTGAGTTATCAAATACACCCGCGCATTCTATTTTTAGACCCGTCAATTTTTCCAAATCATCGGTTGCGCCCGACCAATCAAAATTTGCGCTATGTACACGTTTCCGCTGTATACCGCGATTTGATGTGTGTGTCAATTCGGCAATTTTATCACGTGTGGCGGCGGCGGATTCAAAGTCCATTTCGGCGGCAAATTTTTGCATTTGTTTTGTTAAATCTGCGATAATAGGTTCACTGTCGCCGGTCAAGATTTTGCGTGCCAACGATACGCGCGCGGCATAATCTGTTTGTGGCAATATACAGCATGGCGCACTGCATCGTCCAATCTGGTGCAATAAACACGGACGCGTGCGATTGCGCATGAACGTATCGGTGCATGTGCGAATCTGGCATACCTTTTGAATTGTTTTTATTGTTTCATTCAATGCGCCAACTGATGGATATGGGCCATATACATCACGTCGCTGGGAAATTTTGCCACGGAATTTTAACAAGCGCGGAAAATCAGAATTAGTCAATGCCAACATCGGGTACATTTTCCCATCTGTCAACATAATATTGTATTTAGGTCGCAGGGTTTTAATCAGTTCTTGTTCGCGTATCAGTGCGTCCGATTCGGTCGGAACGATTTCCCAATCCACGCGCGTGACCAAACTGCGCATGACCTGTTTGTGCAATTCCAGTTTTGACACGTCCACGTATTGGCGCAGGCGATTGGCCAAATTCTTGGCCTTGCCAACGTACAACAGTGCGCCATCGGCATCATACATTTTATAGACACCGGGGGCATTTGGACTGCTGGCGATTAAATCTGAAAATTGAATATTCATACTAAATATGATAGAATAAAAAAAACAAATAGCAAATAGGGGATATAAACATGAGACAAGAATCCGGACGTTCTATGATTGAAATGCTGGGCGTATTGACCATTATGGGTGTTTTGACTGTTGGTGCGGTTGGTATGATTTCGACCGCAATGCGTACGCAAAAGCGTAATGCCGTCAATGACGAGGTTATTCAGATGACAACACAGGTTCGAACGTTGCTGGGTGAATATGATGATTTTTCCCATATCAATAATTCCACAATATTTGGTGCAATCGGTATGACAAACAAGAATCCATATGGGGGCACATACGAACTGGCGGTTGACCCGTCAAATTCGCGTCAATTTATTGTGTCTATTACAGGACTGAACAAATCTGATTGCGAATACTTTGTGGCCAAGGCCTGGTCTGATTCGGTTGGTCGTATCAATTCTAACAACCAAGAAGGTGGTGCAACCGGTGATTGCCGCAATGCCACAAATAACACTGTTCAAATAATTTACGGCGAATAGTTCAGATGGCGGCAGAGATAATTACGATTTCAGAAACCGAAGATGGCGTACGTTTGTTGCGCTGGTTTTTGCGTAATTTCCCGTCTATGCCCCAGCGCGAATTTTATAAACTGTGTCGTGGTGGACAAATACGTGTAAATTCACGGCGTGTTCATGGTCAGGAAATGTTGCGTGCGGGTGATGCTGTGCGCGTGCCACCAACCGTCGCTGGGTATTCGGTGCGGCCAAAGAAAACCGAAAGTGGCGATAATTTTTCACTGGCCGATTTGGAAGAATTGCGTAAATGTATTATTCATAACGATGACGACATTGTTGTGTTTAACAAGCCGGCCGGTCTGGCGGTACAGGGGGGCAGCGGCATTCGCAAGTCCGTTGATAAAATGGCGGCGGCATTGTTCCCATATGACAAGATTTCATTGGTGCATCGTTTGGACAAAGAAACATCTGGTTTGCTGGTGGTGGCAAAAAATCTGCGCGCGGCGCAAAAACTGGCAACTGCATTTCAGGCAAAAACTGCATACAAAGAATATCTGGCGTTATTGAATGGTAATGTTGTGTCAAATCATGGTTTGATTGACGATTATATAATCAAGGGTCAGGTTTTTGATACGCCCGCCCGTACAAATGATGGTACAGGACAACGCCCGCAACGTGCAATTACAGAATACAGGGTTTTGGCACACGCTGGTGAACATTTATCATGGGTTGCATTTTCACCAAAAACTGGTCGTACGCACCAGTTACGTGTACATAGCGCGTTTGTATTGAATGCGCCAATTGTTGGTGATTCACTGTATGGTGCGGGGTGTTGTGCACCTGATGCGCTGGCAACGGTTACGGCGACAAATAATTTGTTTTTGTTTGCATACCGTTTAACGTTTCAGCATCCGACGACTGGGCGTATGATGACGTTGCGTGCCACACCACCACAGTTTATGAAAGTTGTAATGGAGTTTTTTGAATTTCAATTACCGTAAGGGGCTTGTAAAAATTGGTCAGACGTAGAAGATGGGGCTTTTTGGCAATCGTACGTATCGTCATGCTGTTTTGCATGGGGTTGGTTGTTGCGTTTATAATTGCCATCAGCCAAATTGATTTGGAAAAAATGCGTGGCAGTATTTTGTCTGTCTTGCAAAATGCCACAGGTTTGCCAGTTGAAATTGATGGTGCGGTATCGTGGAAATTATCATTGCGTCCACGTATTGAATTGAACAAGGTGCGTGTGCCAAATGCCGAATGGGCAAAACACAAAGATGCGTTTGTCGCCGAAAAAATTGATGTGACATTGGATTTGATTTCATTATTTCAGGCGCGTCCGACGATTCAAAATGTTAAAATTTATGACGCAACGGTGTGTCTGGAAAAAAATACAGATGGCGTATATTCTGTGTTGTCGTCAAAGGTATCAAAACAGCCCGCTGCGTCTGATGCGCAATCTGCCCCCGCACCATCAAAGTTTCCGTTCGAAGACCCAGGACTGGGCGGGGTAGAGGTACATAATTTAACCGCCCACATTGTGGATAAATCATACAAGTTGACCGGATTCCAAATTCGGTATATTCCAACATCCGATTCGCGTGAGTATTCTGGTTGGATAAAAAACAAGACAGATGTATTTCCGTTTATTTTGACATATTCGCCGTATAACGCGGAACGCAAAGTGTACCCGGTGCGGGTTGCGTTTGGTGCGTCTGGCGATGCGTTGATTGCAAACGTTGCACTGGAAGGGACCAGCCATGCGCCAATTGATTTTATTGTCAAAGGTAATATACCTGATATTGCGGCAGTGGGACGTTTGCTGAATGTAAAATTGTCGAATATACCCACGGTCAAGGTAAATATGGCTGGCGGTCTGGACAGGACAAAATTGACATTGCGTAAATCATCAATTGTGGTGCGTGGCAATGAATTGACCATATCAGGTAATTGGGATTTTGGCGCGCCGCGTCAGACGATAAATCTGGACATTTCGTCAAAATCAATCAATCTGGTTCAGGTTTTTCCAACATGGTATGATGGCAAATGGGTGCGCCCAGACAGGGAACTGAACGCATTCAAAGATACGCCGCTGTTTGGACGTGAACTGTCGCAATTTAATATAAAATTGCATGCAAAGATAAATAACCTGATTGTGTATCGTGATTTAGATTTGCGTGATATCGATTTGACAGCGAAATTGGTTGATAATATTGCGCGTGTTGATGCGACATTGTCAATGGGTGGCGGCCAAATAGAATTAGCAGCCGATGGCCAGATTGACGGCGAAGGACGCATATTTGCCAAGGCCGCAGGACGTGGACGCAGCATTTCGGTTGGACAGATTTTAACAGAGGTTCGCGAAACAGACCTGATTTCTGAATTGCCAACGAATTTTGATGTGTTTTTGGAAGGAAACGGAACAAACCTGTCTGAATTGATGTCGACGGTGACAGGACCCGTGCAAATTAAATCTGCTGATGGTGGGTATGCATATTCAACACTGGTGTCGTATATGTACGGAACAGATTTTCTGACCACGTTGCGCCATGCAATTCAAGATTCCCTCAGTTCGGAAAAGAAACACAATCGCATCAAAATAAAATGTGTTGCGCTGAATGCAAAGTTGCGCAACGGCGTTTTTGACACTCAACAGGGGGTGGCCGTTGAAACAAATGCAATCAACTTGCGTTTGGCGGGTCAGTTAAATCTGGGGGCAGAACGGTTGAGAATGGCATTGACAACCGTGCCAGTTCGTGGATTGAAACTGTCGTTGACGGGTAATGTTGTAAATTCCATAGAAATAACTGGAAATTTGGCAGAACCTGATATAAAAATAAGCGGCGCAGCAGTCGCAGGCAAGGTTGCATCGGCAACCGGACTGGGCCTGTTGCTGGCACCACTGACGGGTGGTATCGGGTTGGTCGCGGGTGCAGGCGTTGGTTTGCTGGCGGGGGACTTGTTGGAAAACTGGCTGGCAGATGACCATCCGTGCGAAACTGCGATGCAACGCGGTGCGCCATCATTGCGTGATGATCCAGAATGGATGGGTTTGCCAGTTGTCGACTTGCAATCAACCATCATGAAAACAGATGTAACAACACAAGAAGAACAAGAAACAAAAGGAAAGGCAGAAAAAAATGTTTAACTGGTTGGGTTTAATTCAGATTTTAATCATAGCGGTAATTGTATGGTTATTTTATCGCAGTTTTATTGAAAACACATCATCAGAGAAAATGGTGCGCGGGCTGTTGGGGTTGGCGGGCCTGTGGGTGCTGAGTTTTGTTTTAACGTGGGCGCATTTGGATTTGTTGGGTGCGTTTTTGCATTGGACTGCGTTGTTCTTGTCGTTGGGATTGATTGTTATTTTTCAACCAGAATTGCGCAAATTTATGGCCTTGTTGGGCAGTATCGAGGGCTGGTCGCGCATGATTAACAAGGGTGGCGTTACACCGCGCGATACGGGCGCATTGGACGCAATTTGCAGTGCGGTTGAGTACATGTCGAACAAGCATACGGGGGCATTGATTGTATTCCCAACCACATTGGACGAAAGTGCAATTGATAAAAAGGGGGTGCGTGTTGATGCCGTGATTACCAGCGAATTGCTGCTGACAATATTCTTTAACAAGACGCCGCTGCATGACGGTGCGGTTATTATTGAACACGGACGCATTGCGTATGCGGGTGCGATTTTGCCGTTGTCGCAAAATAATTTGAATTGGAAATATGGTACGCGCCATCGTGCTGCATTGGGATTGTCAGAGGTTTCGCGTGCAATCGTACTAGTTGTATCCGAAGAAAGTGGTGATATTTCCATCGCAGAAAAAGGCAAGTTCACCAAATATGACGATATAAAGAAGTTGCGTGCAAAATTGGACAAGGTTTTGTCTAAATAAAATTCCGCCCATTTGGGCGGTTTTTTGTTGGTTGACGGCTTTGTGTTTTTGTCCAGTTTTTTGGGTTGTATTTACCCTTGCACCGAATCGGGATTTTTTGATAAAGTTATAAAAAAGAATGTGGGAGACCATAAGATACCTAGGAGCAAAATAATGGAATTTTCGGTATTTCGTCAGGTTTTAATACGTGCGCTGGGGCATATGCAGTCCATCGTGGAAAAGCGCGCAACATTGCCGATATTGATGAATGTAAAGTTAGAGGTTGCAGACGATTTGGTCTTGTCTGCGACGAACGTTGATTTGGAATTGGTTGAACATGTTACGGCCGATATCACATTGGGGGGTAAAACAACTGTTCCTGTCCAGATGCTGTACGATATTGTTCGCAAATTGCCAGATGATGCGGAAATCACTTTCAAGCAAAATGGTGACCAGTTGGTTGTGTCCAGTGGACGTGCGGTGTTCCGTTTGCCAACATTGCCGGCGGAAAATTTCCCAGCCATGGCGGGCAGCAATTTAACCACCAAGTTCCAGATGACAACTGGCGATTTGGCGCACCTGATAAATCAAACAAAATTTGCGATTCCAACAGACGATGTCCGTTATCACTTGGGCGGTATTTATTTCCACATCGCGGACGAAGGCAAAGAAAAGATGTTGACGGCTGTTGCAACCGATGCCCAGCGTATGGCCTTGTGCGCAATGCCGGCCCCCGCGGGCAGTGCAGAAATGCCAGCGGTTATTTTGCCACGTCGTGTGATTGGCGAATTGTCCAAGTTGCTGGAAGATGCAACGGTTGATGATGTCACGGTTGAATTGTCTGATACCAAGGCGCGTTTCACGGTTGGTGCGGCAATTTTGACCAGCAAACTGGTTGATGCGCAATATCCAAACTATCGCGTTGTTATTCCAAAGGGTAATGACAAGATTGCTGTTCTGGACAGAAAACAATTCTTGAACGCTGTTGACTTGGTATCTGTTGCCAGTGTTGATAAAACAAAATCTGTTCAGTTGACGTATTCTATGAACAAGTTGGTTGTCAATGCGTCCAGTCCAGATGCTGGTACGGCGACACAGGAATTAGACATTGAATACAATGGCGATACATCATTCACAGTTACATTTAATGTAAAGTTCTTGATGGATGTTGCCGGTCAGGTCGAGGGGGACAAATTCCAAATGGAAATGCAAGACCCATTGTCGCCGACAATTATCAAATCGACAGACAAGAACACCGATGCGTTGTTTATCTTGATGCCGATGAGAATGTAATTATAAAATATCCCAAGAAACGCCCCGCTGGGGGCGTTTTTTATTGCCCGATTCGTTTGCAATGTATTTTTTTTCTGATAAGATTGCCGCTTGAAACCCAAGGATAGATAAAATGACAATAGCGGAAATTGCGCCGGGGAAATTGCCCCCAAAGAAGATGAACGCAATTATAGAAGTTCCAGAAAATGGATTTGTAAAATACGAAATTGATAAAGAAACAGGTTTGCCACGCGTTGACAGAATCTTGCACGCGCCAATGGCATATCCTGCGAACTATGGATATTTCCCAGGAACACTGGGCGATGACGGCGACCCGTTGGATTGTGTGGTTGTGTGTAATGCGCCACTGCGCCCTGGTGTTTTGATTGAGGTTCGCCCAATTGGTGCGCTGATTATGGAAGATCAGGCAGGCGGTGATGAAAAAATCATCTGCGTGCCACTGGACAGAATTGACCCGTTTTACACCAATACGGAATATGTTGAACAATTGCCGGAAATATTGCGATCCAAGATTGAATACTTTTTCCAGCACTACAAGGATTTGCAACCAAATTCTTGGTCCAAGGTATCTGGTTGGGCGGATCGTGATGCGGCCGACAAACTGATTATGGACAGTATCGACCGCTATTGGGCGCACAAGCGCACGGCGCAATAAAAATCTTGCATCGGTGCGACTGCGTTTTTATAATTCAAACACAAAAATCAAAGAGGTACAACAATGGCATCATATATTGCAAATGATATGCGCGTTGGTTGGGTGATTTCACACAATGGACGTCGTTATTCCGTTACATCTATCACCAAGGTAAAACCGGGCAAGGGCGGTGCTTTTGTTCAGGCCGATTTGCGTGATATTGATTCTGGCAACAAGGGCGGCGATCGCTGGCGTGCCGAAGACAAGGTTGAAAAACTGATGGTCGAAGATTTCGATTGCCAGTATTTGTATTCTGATGGTACGGACGCGTTCTTTATGAACCTGTCGGATTATGAACAGTTCACAATGCCGGTTGAATCGTTGGGCGAACAGATGAAATTCTTGGCACCAGAGATGGAGGTCAAGGCGAACTTTGTCGAAGGTAAACCTGTATCGATTTCATTGCCAAAGACCGTCATTGCAACTGTCGAAGAAACAGAACCTGCATTAAAGGGTCAGACCGCGTCCAGCAGTGGTGGTAAACCAGCCGTATTGGATAATGGTATTCGCGTCCAAGTTCCATTGTTTGTTGAAACCGGTGAAAAAATCGTGGTCAACACTGAAACTTTGGAATACGTGGAACGCGCCAAATAAATTATAACGGCACATCTGTGCGCGGTGCGTTTTGCTCGTGTACGTTTTGTACACTTCACAATCCGCACTACGCACATCTGCACCGTTCTAATTTATTTATAGATAGCATCTTCTGGCAGGCGTGGCAGCGGCTCATGTATGTTTAATACACTTCGCCTTCGTCACACCCTCCATCTGCGCTGTTCTAATTTTTTTTGAAATAATAAAACCACGCGCCATTCGGCGCGTGGTTTTATTGTTTACAATTTGTTGTTGCTGCCCATGATGTTTTTGATTTCGTCTATGCAATTATCATAGATGTTCTGGCGGGCGGGTTTCAAGTAATCACGTGGATTAAACATTTCGGGATGCTGGGCCAGTGCCGCGCGTACGCCCGCGGTGAATGCCAGACGGGAATCACTGTCGACATTTATCTTGCAAATATTCATTTCGGTTGCCGCGCGTAATTGATGCGGGTCGATTCCTAATGCGCCCGACATCTTGCCACCAAATGTATCGATTGTTTTTACAAAGTTTTGTGGAATGCTGGATGCGCCATGCAAGACCAACGGAAATTCTGGTAATTGTTTGGCGATTTCGTCCAAGATGTCCAAACGTAATTTTTCGTTTTCATTTTTGCGTTTGTATGCACCGTGGCTGGTGCCAATGGCGATGGCCAATGAATCAATGCCGGTGGCGTTTACAAATTTAATTACGTCGGCGGGGTCGGTGTAACTGGAATGTTCGGAAAAAGTATTTTCGTCTTCGATTCCTGATATCGTGCCCAGTTCGGCTTCGACTGATGCATCGTATTTGTGTGCCAATTCGGCAACGCGCCGTGACAGTTCAACGTTTTGGTCAAACGCCAGTTTGCTGGCATCAATCATTACAGATGAAAATCCCAGTTCCAGTGCCGTTTTGCATGCCTCGAAACTGCCCCCGTGATCCAGATGCAGTGTGATGCGTTCGTTGGGGGTAATTTTTGCGCCGCGTATCATTCCCATCAGCATATTGCCGCCCATGTATTTCAGTGCGGATTCAGACACGGCCAGAATAACAGGGCTGTGCGCGTCGCGTGCGGCGGACAAAATGGCCTGCAACGTTTCCATATTATAGAAATTAAATGCCGGCACGGCATAGTGGCGACGGATTGCGTCGGCAAATGTTGCACGCGTGTTTGTTAAACCAAAATCAGAATATTTCATAATGTGTATTTCCTTTCTGTTGGCAATTATACCATATTTGTGGCGTGCGTGCGATGTTTGATTTCTATCGGCTGCTTGACAATGTGCGGTTTTGTGCAACAATAAGAATGACGAATCGGGGAGCGGTCAGAGAATCAAACAGACAAAAGCACAAGGGACGCATTATGAAAAAAGTTCTGGTTTCTGTTTTTGCATTGGCAGCGTTGGCCGCATGCAGCAGTTATGATTATTACAAAGGTGGTATCCAGTACACCCAAGACGGCGAAGATTGCATCTATGAAATGGGTGAACAGGGCAAGCATTTTACAAATTCAATCTATGATATGAACATTGGTAAACGCATTGTATATCGCAACACACGTTGTGCGGATTTGTATGCCCGTGACAATATTGGTCAGGCCCCACGTCGTGAACGCCAGATTATTGTTCCGGCCGCGCGCGAGGTTGCGGTTGCACCAACATGTGGTTGCAAAATGTGTGGTCAGCCAGTTTTGAAACGTCGCTATGTGATTGTTCCTGAATAATACAAACGCGCCAATGGCGCGTTTTTTTAGAGAATAGATAATAGAGCATAGATAATAGATATTTGTGCATGCCGTGTGGCGTGCACATTTGTTTATATAAAATATGTTTGAATGGGGGCAAGATTTGTGATAAAATTGTCTTAAAAGGAAAAGGGGTTTTATATGAAAAAACTGTTTAACAAGGCAAATTTTGCATTGATTGGTATGATGGTGTCTGTGCCAGCGGTGGCTGCGCCAGCAACTAGCAATAATGGCTTGTGTGATTTGATTCAACAAATGTATGGTGTGTTCACAACGTTGCGTACATTGGCGTTTGTTGGTGCGGCATTTGTTATCGCTGGTTGGGCGTGGGGATATATTTCCAAGGGCGAGGTTAAAAAAGACGACTTGAAGGACAAGGGTACAGGTATGTTGGTCGGTTTTGTGATGCTGTTTGGTATCGGTGTCGTTCTGTCTTTCTTCCTGAGTGAGAGCACAATGCAGAGCATTGGCTGTCAAGATATCATCTTGGGTTGGTAATCAATAAAAGCAAAATTAAAACAGGTGACCGGTTGGTCGCCTGTTTTTTTGTCTGCCGCGCCGTGGGGCGGGGCGTTTTTGTTTCTGATTTTGTTATTTGTTTTCTTCGACGTTGGCCAGTGAAAATAATACCGACGATATCAACGATTGATATGGGACGTGCTGTTGTTCCGCCAACTGTTTAATTCTGTCCAGAATGGGGCGTGGGATTCGCATATTTATAACACAATCCGACTTGTTAAAAGTGCGGTATGCGGCATATTCGCGCAGTAATGATTCAATGTTCATTATGAACAATTGCTGCATAACATTTGGCATAGACGAACTCCTATACTAAATACAATACTTACGTCTTTACAGATGACTATAACATTGTGTTGACGTTTGTCAATACAAATGTGAATACGGGTGTAATTACCGTTGTAATCACGGGTGTGATGGCGGCTGTGTGTGCAGTTGTGCAGATAATAGATATTTGATTTTTGGGATTCTTGTGTGTAGAATTAGACGCGTATTTTATGGAAAGGATTTTTGATTATGTTCAAGAAAATATTATCTGTATTTATGGCGTGTGCGCTGGTGTTTGGTTCTGCGCGTGCGGAATTAAAGGTTGATATTGTTGCAGGCGCAACCGAACCTATTTCAATTGCTGTACAAAAGTTTGAGGTTGCAGGTACTGCATCGCCCAAGGACGCGGCGATGATACGCGAGGTAGTTGAAAATGATTTGAAAACGACGGGCTTGTTCCGTATTGCAAATCACGATGCATTTCCTGAATATGTCAAAATGGGTGATATGCCAAAATTTAATCTGTGGTCGGCGATAAAGGCACAGGTGCTGGTTCAGGCAAAATTATATGCGGAATCTGGCAATCGGTATAAATTGGAATTTTATGTTTGGGATGTCGCCGGCAAAGAACAGATAGAGGCGCAATCGTTGGTTTCGTCTAAAAAATCTGCGCGTCGTTTGGCGCACATTATGGGTGATGCTATCTATGAACGTCTGACGGGCGAGGTTGGCTATTTCGACACTCAAATAGTGTTTATTGCCGAAACTGGGCCAGTGGACAAACGTGTAAAGCGTATGGCGATTATGGACCAAGATGGTTATGGTTTGCGCTATTTATCAGATGAAAAAACATTCGTGATGTCGCCACATTTTTCACCGAATATGCAAACTGTTGTGTTCTTGTCATATCGTAATGATGACCCGATGGTTTGGACATTGGATTTGAATACGGGCGAACAGCGTCGTCTGGGACAATTTGGCGGTATGAGTTTTGCACCGCGTTTTTCACCCGATGGGTCGCGTGTTGCGTTGTCGCTGGTTAAAAATGGAATTACACATATTTATGAATATGATATAGAGGCAAAAAAACTGCGCCAGTTAACGTTTGGTAATTCGTTGAATACCAGTCCGTCTTATTCGCCTGATGGTAAAAAAATGGCGTTTAATTCAGATCGCAGTGGCAATCAGCAAATCTGGGTTATGGATTTAGATACGTTGGATGCTACGCGCCTGACGTATGGGGCGGGGCGGTATGCGACGCCGGCATGGTCGCCAGATGGTCAATTTATTGCCTTTACCAAAATGGCGGATGATACATTTTATATTGGTATTATGAATCCACGTGGGCGGCACGAAAAAATCTTGGCCGGTGGTTGGTATATGGAAGCCCCGTCGTGGGCCCCAGGGTCGCGTCGCGTCGTGTATTATGAAACAGAAAAAGCGTTGGATAATATTGAGCGCATCAGTCATATTCGCAGCGTTGATATCACAGGTCAAAATGTATATGACATTGAATTACCAGAAAACGTCAATGGCGTTGAACCAACATGGTCACCACGTTTGCCATAAAAAATGCGCCATTGGGCGCGTTTTTTAGAGCACAGATAATAGATGTTCAGGATAGTTTCGTTTTTGATGGCTTTATTCGTTACTGGTGTGGCGTATGCCACACCGGCCGAGGTTTCTTATATCATTGATGGTGATACATTTGCGGCGCGCGTTATGTTGGCGGATGATACAAAAATTACAGTGCGTGTGCGCTTGATAAATGTTGATACGCCTGAAATCCATGGGGAATGTGAATCAGAAATTCGTGCGGCGTTTGCGGCCAAGGCACGTTTGTCGGAATTATTGCCGGTGGGGTCGGTTGCCGAATTGCGTGATATCAAGGACGATAAATATCTGGGTCGAATTGATGCACGTGTTCTGACGGCTGACGGTCGCGATGTTGGAAATGTTTTAATTCATGAAAAATTGGGCCGGTCGTACAGTGGCGGTCGTCGTGATGGCTGGTGTAAATAAAGCTGTGCGCCATTCGGCGCACACATTATTTACTGGATTGCTTCGTTACACTCGCAATGACAGTCGTTCTAGAATCTCTGTCATTGCGAGCAAGCGCAGCGA
>UROD01000020.1 GCA_900549365.1 uncultured Rickettsiales bacterium
GCGGCATTAAAAGAACTGGCGGGGGGTGATGCAACGGTGCACCTGTCCATTACCGACCAAGATGATTATTCCGCCGCAATAGTCGTAATTGAAAAGAATTAAAAAACGCCCCCATCGGGCGTTTTTTAATTTCCCCCCGCGGACGGGGCGGGTACAAGTCAACGATATTAAACCTTGGTCATTGCGAGCGTAGTGCGGCAATCCAGTGGTTAATGTCACGCAGCACACAAGGAATAATGTGCGCAAACATTTCCACTTGTATTTATTTCATAAAACGCATATAATCCTGTTGTCGTTGGGTGTTCCGACGATGGGGTGTAACGACCCTTGCACAAGCGTCAATAGTACGGTTATTTGGCGCGCAGATTGCGCCAATTTTTGTATTACGACGAAAAACAAACTCCTGATTTATTGGTCAGGAGGGTTGCTGAATATCAAATAAGCAACACAATTCTTGTGATTGTCGTTAACCTCCTGGCCACCTGTGAAAACCGGTGGTTTTTAATTATAAAAAAACAGGAGATAAAGATATGAAAATCAAACAAATAATTATCGCATTTGCCATAGCTATACCGATACTCGCCATGACCAATACGGCCAGTAATGCAGCGAAGTTTTGTCTAATCGAAGTGTGCGGACTAGACGCCCCACCCGACCCATACAACAACGAATTAATCGAAGGATGCCTATCATACTCGGACGAATGTATGAATGGTAAACGCATCAGAAGCTGTAATAGATGCAACGGAAACCTGGTTTTAACCTCCACCCCAATAGGTATACCTGGCTGCACCAACACCACGGACTTTAACACTTGCCTACCCCCCTCTCAACCAGATGACTGCACGGGGGTATGTTCTACTGGCACAACGTACACAACCATAGGCGGAACTAATTGCAAAACATCCGAGAGCGCCGCGTGTTACGGCACGCAGAAATTATTATCATGCAAAACATGTCCAACAAATTATACCCTAACCACAAAAAGCGTAATCACGGATAGTTGCGGTACAAAAACATACAATACCTGTGAACAAGCCCCCTGCGATGGCACATGCACGGACTGTATCAGCAACCTAACATGGATTCAACTTGGCGATGGGGTTGAATCACGCGTGACCAAAACTTGTAATACCTCAACCTGCGAATGCCTCAGCAACACCGAATTCAGATGTATCAAGGGTTATTATGGCACCGCCATGGCAGCACAGTTAAACAACTGTATCAAATGCCCTGGTTCCGGAACATCGATTGCGGGCAGCAACGACAGCATAACAAATTGTTACACCACATCAGGCGAGGACGCCACCGGCAAATACGACTATGAACAATTTTGTTATTACGGCGAATAAAAATCTATTATCTATGCCATAAAAAACGCGCCAATGGCGCGTTTTTATTTAATTCAACGGCGGAAAGCATTCGTCGCCACCAATTATACAACATGCCGATGTTCCATCACCCATGTCCGAATACACTTCGCCCGTGCAACAACCATAGGCGTCTGGGCTCTTGCCATCTTCGCAAACTGGTGTATCAGCGATATCTGCATCCGCATCGTCATACACATCATCATACTTTATAATTGTTTCCGTGTCATAGTTCGGCGATGCAACAAACATCTTTTCCTGTTGCGACACACTGTACGCTGGTTTAGACGCTATTACTTCTTCTTCGCTGGCGATAACGCGTTCTGGTTCGGTGGTCGGAATAATTGTCGGCACACTGGGGACAACCACAGGTTCAGGTTCTGATACCACCGGCGTTACTGGCACAGGTTCGGGTTCTGGTTCAGACACTGGTGCAACTGGAACTGGTTCGGGCTCGCTGGCCGTAACAGGAACAGGTTCAGGTTCTGGCTGTGAAACCACTGGGGCAGGCGCAACTTGTTCAGCCACCGGTTCTTTGACTGCAACCTGTTGCGCAGTAACAATTTCAGATTCTGATATAAACGGCGACGTAGCGGTTGTGTCAGATTCTGTTTTTGTCGTATCTGTTGTTGCCACAGGCACAGACGCTGTCAAATCGGGCACACTGTCACCACTGCGCTGTTGATACAGCCACAATGTAAATATTGACATCACAATCAACAGCAACAACATAATGTAATACATCAAATTCGGCTTTTGCGACCGACCGCCGTTTTCATCAACCGCAACAGGGGCAACACCGGTAATTGGTGACACAGGGCGTACATTTGGTGTGGCCACGGGATGTGCCGGCGGCACGGGCGCGGCGGCAACTGGTGCCTGTTGTGGCATAACCGCAGGATTCGCCACTGGTTGTGCGACATCCATTGCGGCGGGCTGTAATGAATCCAGCATTGGCGCACGGGCCGGTTCTGACACGCGGGGCGTATCATCGTCACGCAGTGGCATTTGCTGTGGCGCATTGTCCGCATCATGCATATGTGGTGATACAGGTGGCACAAACGACAATGGTGCAACTGACGTGGTGTCCTCTTCGGCAAATGTCGGCGCATCAAATTGCGGCGCGGCATCTGGCACAGGCGTTGTCGCCGACGAGCCAAATTCAATCGGCTTGAATGCGATTTCTTCGTCCAAAATTTCTGGATCTTTATCAAATAATGGTTTTACTTCTTCGTCGGCCATCTGTTCTGCCTTTGGTTCAATTTGTTGTTCTGTTGTGATTGTTAAATTCGTGGGTTGTGGCGTTGTAATCGCGTGTCCAACAGACGCCACATCGTCATTCGGCACACGCGCCAATATATCACGCGCCGCACGCGCATCATCATCGGCCACCACCAATCGACGTTGCGCATTCGTCAAACGCCGCTTTGCGCGATTCAGTTTTTCGGTTGTGGCATCAATCTGGGCCTCGGTCCGCAGAATCTTGGACGCAGATTGTTTGGTTGGTTCGCGCCCAATAGATTTTCGCTGTTGCGACAATTTTGCGCGCAATTCGCGCACACGCGATTGCAATTCACTGATTGTGGTATTTGTGCGTTCAATCGTATCACGCGCCATATCCGCCGTTGCCGTCGCCGCATCCAAACGTTCGGTCGCGCTGCGTCGCACAGCCGCATTACGAAACGCCCCCAGACGCCGCAGTGCATCAGACAAATTTTCGTCATTATCATATGCGTGCAACAATTCGGCATATATGTCCAGCCCCGTATATTCAATGTCCAGTTTTTGATACTTGTTGTCTTTTTTGGGGCGAACGGTTTCCAAATCTATATTCCAGTCATTGACCAAGATATCGTCCCACTTGCGCCCATCATCAGAATCAATCACCAACAGCGCGTTTGGTTTTATATCACTGGTGGTTTCGTCCAGCACAAATACCAGCCGCCCCGTATTATCAAAATACGCGACCAAACGATTTTCGCCAATCTGATATTGGCGCGATGTAATGGTGCTGGTAATATTTTCTCTCTTGCTTGACATGTCCTGCAAATCCCCCACAGATATAATTACTTTTTCTTTGGCGGCGTGAATTGATATGCCTGCTTGCAATGTTCATAGCAATACGGTTTGCCCACAAACACGGGTTCGCCACAGAAATGGAAGTTTTCAGAATCCGGATCGCCAATCGGCCAACGACACTGATTAGGTTTCAGATTTGCCATTTCCAACGAATGCTGAATAATGCGTTGATGCATGGCCAATGTTTTGCTGTTGACCGCCTTTGATGTTTTGGTTGCGGGCTTGCTGGCGACTGTTTTTTCTGCGCCTTTGGCAACTGTTTTTTCTGCGCCTTTGGCGGCTGGCTTTTTAGCCGGCGCGGCGGCTTTCTTTGGTGCGGCTGTTTTTTTCACAGTCGTCGTCGCTTTTTTAGCGGGCGTACCTGCCTTTGGCGCGGCAACCTTGGCCGATGCCTTTTTGGCTGGTGCAGCCGCCGCCGTCTTGCGTCCAGCCGTTTTTGCGTCGGCCTTGGCCTTTGACGCGGGTTCTGGCATAGCAGCAGCAACACCACCGGCCTTTGGATTCCAGCCCAGTCGGTTTAATTTACCCACCACTGCATTCTTGCTGATGCCCAGACGTTTGCCGATTTCAGCCGTTGACAATCCCTTGACAGTCAATGCCTTTAATTTCTTTAATGTTGCGTTATCCCAACCCTTGCTCATTTTATATCAACCCTTGTTGTACATTTATGGTATAATTCTAGCATAGTTCCGAATCGAAAGGCAAGGGGGAAAAATATGATTTGGCAAATCTTTTTCATTATTTTACTAGCCGTGGCACTGTGGTGTGCATGGAAAATATCTGTTGCAGACCTGCGTCGTCGAATAATCCCAGATGCATACTTGTGGCCATTGTTTTTGATTGGGTTGCTGATAACAAACTGGTGGCCATGGATTATCAGCCCACGCATGGCGGCAACCAGTGCCGTATTCGGCTATGCATTGGCTGCGGGCATCGGGTTTATATTTGATGTTATTCGCAGACGCACAAATCCCAATGCCGAAACACCAATCGGCTTGGGCGACATCAAATTGATTGCAACAGGCGGATTGTGGCTGGGCATCCAAGGATTGGGACTGGCATTGATTGTTGCATGCATCACAGGCGGCGCATGGGCGCGCGCACAGCACCAGCGTTATATCCCATTTGCACCATTCTTTGTTGTCGGTGCAATTTTGTCTTTAATAACAATGGCATTTTTGTTATAATTTGGTCAAAGAGGGAATTATGAAACCATCTATGATTTATTCTCTGCTCTCTGCTCTCTGCACATTATTTGTGGCATTCGGCGCAGCAGATGCAGCAACCCAGCCATTTTCTAAATATGGCCAGATTCAAAATGTCCAAGATTATTCGTCTAATCCATTTTGGACACCATCCAGTCCGTATAACCAACGTATGCCTCAGCCGATTTATGTTCAGGGCACAGATGTTGATACCGGCGATTGCACACGTGTGGTGTCAGCACTGGTCGCATCATATTGCGCCACACGTAATAATTGCATAGGTGTCAGTTTGGACGACGCGCGCCCAACATTGACGGTCCAGTTGGCCAGCATACCAAACCATAACTATGTAACGGCATGCGCGGGATTCTTGGATTCTGCATTCAAAACGTACAAGGATAACAATGCAAATGCCGCCCCACGCGCCAGTGGTGTTGCGACACCATTTCCCGCGGCATCTGGCGTTGCAACCGACAACAACACAAATTCAAACATAAAAATTGAAAATCCATATCAGGAACAATTACCATCGTTCAACGGTGATAACTGGGGCGAACAAATTATGGAACGCACCCGCGAACTGGAAGATTTACAGGCACAAAACGGTGCAAACAATGTTACATTGGCAAAGACCGATTTTCCAACAACCACCGCGGATTTGACCATGTCCGAACGCATGGCGAACAAGGCCGCCGGTTACGAACCATTCAAAGATGCATCTGCATATAAACAGTTAAATATCGAAGACGAAGAAACATATCTGGCACGCCAAGAACGCCGTCGTGCGGCATATTGCGACTGGGCACAGAAACAAATGGCCGCGCTGGATGCAGATTTGGCAACATTGCAAAATTGCATGAAACAAGGCGTACATTTCGCAGATTGTAAAACACTGGGGGTATATTGATGTTATTCAACCGCACGTGTTGTTTTTTGCTATCAACGTTACTTGTTTTGCCGGCATTCGCTGACACCGTTGTTTCCAGTGTATTAGTAGGGGCTGATGGTGCACCACTGACATACAGTGTCCCAGACAAAGGTAATATGTTGACTGGAATAACAAATCCGGGGGGCTATACCCAAAGTACACACTCCGCAACATATACTGTTGGAACAGATGGCAAATCTTTAATGTACCGCGGCAAAGACACAGGGATGAAAACCCAAGAAGTCAATGCCACAGGCAGTAAAATACGAGTTGTTGACGAAAACATTCCAAAAAAACCACGCGCACCAAAACCAACAGGTGGAACTGGTGCTGGGGCGGCCGGCGCGGCTGCAGGGGCTGGCGGTTCTGGTTCAGGCAGTTCAGGTGCGGGCACGGGAGCCGGTGCAGGTGCGAGCGCAGCCGCAAAGCCAACCGTCAAGGGTCACATCAAGGGTATGTCAACTGGGGCCAAGGTTGCTGGTGCTTTGGGGGCTGTTGCTGGTGGTGCAATGGTATACGATGCCACATCAGGTCAACAAAAACACAGTGGCTGGGATGCTGCACAGGGTGTTGGCGGTGGTGTAATAGCCGGCGCATCTATTGGCAGTTTCTTCCCCGGCCCAGGTACAGCGATTGGTGCCGCCGTTGGTGCGGTGGTTGGTGGTGCGATTGCGGGATCACAGTTGATTTCTGAAACCGACTGTTTAACCGATCCGGTCACCGGAAAATTCACATGTTGTCACACGGCATTTAACAAGGGTGAACGTTACGCCGATATTGGCGACTACATGTTCTGTGTGGTCGATGCCACCGCCGGCGTTCCGGCGCAATACGGCACGCGCCAATGTCAACAGGGCGGTTCTGCCACGGCATACTCTTGGTGGGACGGTCTGTGGCAAGATGACGCATGGACACCCGAATGCGAATACAGATATTGCAATAACGACGCGCCAAAACCTGGCTTTGATAAATATATCGTACACACCGCCGACACAGAAAATTTCTGTTGGAAATGGCAATGCGCGAAAGGATTGGTTCGTGTGGGCAACTGGTGCGAACGGTCAAAGGCGGGCGCGGCTGGTGGCGCATCAAACGGCACTGGCGGCAACACGGAAACAGAACCAGTTATAACAGATACATCCAAAGAACGATATGAATTGGCCATCGCCAAGATTCAGGCCCAGCGTAACCGCGTCATCCGTATGTGTGGTGTGAATAATACGGCGTCAACATCAACAGACAACAGCAATAAAACCGGTAAAAATAACAAGAAATAGGGCGATACATGTTGCGTTTGGGGCTGATAATAATTGCAACAACGTTTTTATCATCGGCGCACGCTGCGCCGATTGATGTGCCAGACGCCACTGTCACCAATGATGCCTTTGTCGCCACAGACGAAATATTAAATCGCACGCCCGACGATACAAAATGCGCAACCGCCGCATTTGCAGATGCGCTGGCGGCAACCGCCGATAAAATTCCCGCGGACGCGCACGAAAACGTTGTTCAACAATGGGTACATCAAACCTTTGCAAATTCGGATGTATTGCGTCGCGTGTTGGCGTGCCCTGAAATTGTGGCAACCGCGGATGATGAAACAATAAAATTCTTGCCAATTGAATATACATTTACGGGTGGGCGCACAATCACTATAAACTATGAAACCCAGCCAAAGATTCTGAAACAGCGTTTGACATTATCGCAAAAGCGCGACACGTCGGCTGTCGCCAGTCCACGTCTGGACGATGGCGCGGTGTGGACAAATACCGATCCCGCGTGGTATGCAATTATGGTTGTCCAGCACGGCGCACTGGACGCATTTGCGAACGCCGCCAGCAATCATACTATTTCACTGAACTATATCGCCGAACACATTGATGAACTGTACCCCAAAAACGACCGCTGCACCAGCCGCAGTGCAATCGCAGGCGACAAAGACATGGTAAATTTAGCCATGCACGAAACAGTCAATTTGGGCAAAGACGACACAAACGATTACTATGTTGCAGGCGACATAAACCTGCAATGGATTTCATATTTGGAAATCGGTCTGGACGTGGCAATAACCGTCGTAACATTTGGTGGTGGCACGGTAATTCTGGGTATGACCAAGGCCGCACGCGCATCGCGCACATTGAAAAACCTGAGCACCACAATCAAGGTATTATCCAAATCGGACAAGGTTGCCGACTATGTCAAGGTTGCCAATCGTTATTCCAAAATCGCCGACGAAATAAAGAAGTTAGACAAGGTCAAAGACGCCGCATCATACGAAAAGAAATCCAAAGAAATGGCGGATTTGGCTAAAACCATGCGCGAAATGGAACGCGCCTCGGACGATGTTGCACAATATCGCAAGGCCACCGCCAGTTTTGCCGAAATCAACAAATACCGTCATGCACTGCGCGGTCTGCGCGCACCGCAGCGCGGTAACATCGTCGCACGCGCATGGCACGCATTTCGCGCGACAGGCACCGGCAACAAGGCCATTGCCAAGGGCGCACGCGTTGCACGCAGCAGCACTGTTTCCGGACGTCTGCGCGATTGGTTGTTTGATTCAACAATGCGCAATGCGGGAATACTGGCACGTGTCGAACGTCAGGGTGGTCTGGTATACGGCGCGCTGAAATTTGTCGGCGGTATGTACGATTGGACAGAAACCAGCACCGGCGATTTCACAAACAATATTCAATTCGCGCCACTGTTGCTGTTGTCTGCGGACGATTTAGCGGGCCAAGAAAACGTTGTAAATTACGGCATGTGGCTGTTGTGGGCGGGCGATGCAACATCGGCGGCGGACGACGATGCCGCATACTTGCAGGCAATGGACACCGCTGAAAAATTCTGGCAGGATTTGACCACCATACAGGAACAGCAAAATAATCACGCGTGCGATGTTGATATCTATGTTGTGCGACCAATTTTGCGCAATCCAGACACGCCAGACGCAGAAATCTATTACCTGATTATGAATGACGTTCCATGGACAACCCACAACGAATAATAATTTTTTCCCATTGTGTTTTTCTGGGCAAATGCCTATAATATCAATGAACAGGACAGGGGATACATCGCATGAAACGCATTTTATCTGTTTTATTGATTGCAATCACAGCCGCGACCAGTGCATCGGCATATCAGGTTTTATCGTCCAAGGAACTGGGGCAAAACGATGCAAAAAATCAAAACGTCGTTGTTAAATGCACAACCGACACGGGTCAGGTTTCGAACCAAACATGCAGTTTGCGCCGCTATGTAAAATGCACCGGCACGGCCAAGACCAAACGTTGCAACGGGTGGCAACCATGGCGCGACCTGCGCAACCCGTCATCTGAATACGCCGATTGGCGCAGTGGTGCATCCGCATGCTGCCGCGAAATGGGCCTGCGATAAACAGTATTAAAAATGTCCGCCGAACGGCGGACATTTTATTTTATTCTGGTGGATGTGATTGGACTCGAACCAACGACCTCTTCGATGTGAACGAAGCGCTCTAACCAACTGAGCTACACATCCCAATCATGTGCAATCTGGTGGGGATAGTGGGACTCGAACCCACACGGTCGCAATGACCAAAGGATTTTAAGTCCTCAGCGTCTACCATTCCGCCATATCCCCGTGTCAGAATATGCCTGAAAATATTAGTCCGTTCGCCCCCGCGCGTCAAGCGGAAAATTGCACAGCGCGCGCCCAAATTTCACCCCTTGCGTTTTATATGCCAACTTGTTAGCATGCCAGTAACGCAACAGCCAAAAAGGGGCAAACTATGAAAGGAATCATTCTGGCGGGCGGCAGCGGCACACGCCTGTACCCATTGACCAAGACAACGTCCAAGCAACTATTGCCGGTTTATGACAAACCGATGATTTATTACCCATTGTCCACTTTAATGCAGTTCGGCATTCGTGACATTCTGATTATATCAACCCCCGTTGACACACCAAACATTGAAAAATTATTCGGCAATGGCGCGGCGTTGGGTCTGAACATTCAATACGCTGTCCAGCACGAGCCCAAGGGCATCGCCCAAGCATTCACAATCGGCGCGGATTTCATTGGCAATGATGACGTATGCTTGATTCTGGGCGACAATATTTTCCACATGGGCGAACAGTTCCGCTGGTTTCAGGAAACAGTTGCAAAAAACGCCGGCCACCGCGCCACGATTTTTGCATATCACGTATCAGACCCCGAACGCTTTGGCGTTGTTGAATTTGACGAAAATCTGAATGCAATTTCTATCGAAGAAAAACCCAAACACCCAAAGTCAAACTTTGCGTCCGTGGGCCTGTATTTTTACCCATCGGACGTCGTACACAAGGCACAAAATCTGACGCCGTCGGCACGTGGCGAACTGGAAATCACAGACCTGAACAATTTGTATTTGGCGGAACACCGTATGTCCGTTGTGCCAATGCGCCGTGGCAATGCCTGGCTGGACGCCGGCACGCCAAAGAGTTTGATGGATTCTGGTAATTTTGTTCAGATTATAGAGGCACGCCAAGGACTGAAAATTGCGTGTATCGAAGAAATCGCGTATCGCCGTGGCTTTATTACCCGTGATGGCCTGCAAGCGATTATCGATGGTATGAAAGATTGCGATTACAAAACATACCTTATCAAAGTAGCCAACGAGGACAAACATGAACTTTATTAAAACAGACATCGACGGTGTTGTAATTATCGAACCACGTATTTTTACCGACAGTCGCGGCTATTTTTTCGAGAGTTATAACGAAGCAGAATTTATCAAAAACGGTATTACAAATCGCTTCGTCCAAGACAACCAATCAAAATCATCATATGGGGTTGTGCGTGGCCTGCATTGCCAGTTGGGGCCGCACGCACAGGCGAAATTGGTTCGCGTTCTGCATGGGCGTGTATTAGATGTTGCGGTGGACATTCGCGCGGGCTCGCCCACATTTGGCAAACACGTGGCGGTTGAATTGTCCGACGAAAATCAACGTCAGTTATTTATTCCACGCGGGTTCTTGCACGGCTTTTCGGTTTTGTCCGACACGGCGATTTTTGCATACAAGTGCGACAATTTGTATCACCCTGAATCTGAATTTGGCATTCGATTTGACGACCCAGAAATCGGCATTGATTGGCGGATTCCTGCGGACAAAATTATCACATCTGACAAAGACAGAATTGCAAAAGGATTAAAAGATGTACCTGATAACCGGTAGTCGTGGACAACTGGGCCAAGAATTGGCGAAATTATTACCCGACGCAATTTTAACCGATGCCGACACGCTGGACATCACTGATGTCGCGGCGGTGAACGCGTTTGTACGCGAACATAATATTGATACAATCATCAACTGTGCGGCATACACTGCGGTTGACCGCGCCGAAGATGACGCCGACGTGGCGCATCGCGTAAATGTAATCGGGCCGGAAAATCTGGCTAAATCGGGTGCACGGGTTGTGCATATTTCAACCGACTATGTATTTGACGGTACGGCGCACACACCGTACGAGCCATCTGACGCGCCGAACCCCGTTTCTGTATACGGCAAAACCAAACTGGCGGGGGAAAGGGCGGTTTTGGACAACGCACGCGCAGCAATAATTATTCGTACGGCGTGGCTGTATTCGCCATACGGCAATAACTTTGTAAAAACAATGCGCCGGCTGGGTGCAGAAAAATCAGAAATAAACGTCGTCTGCGACCAGATTGGTACACCAACATGTGCCGCCGACTTGGCCGCAGCAATCGCGACAATATTACCAAATATACGCGACGGTATGCGTGAAATTTATCACTTTACCGATGCGGGCGTTTGTTCATGGTACGATTTCGCATGCGCAATTATGGAATTATCTGGATTAAAATGTCACGTCAATCCAATTCCGTCATCGGCATACCCAACGCGCGCCACACGCCCGTTTTACAGTGTATTGTCCAAAGAAAAAATTAAACACGATTTTCCAACCATCAACATACCACATTGGCAGGAGGCCCTGAAAACATGTCTAAAACAATTTTAATCACCGGCGGTGCTGGCTTTATCGGTTCTAACTTTGTTCCATATTTTGCGGCAAAATACCCAGAATACAACATCATCAATCTGGATAAATTGACCTATGCAGGCAATTTGGAAAATTTGGCAGAATGCGAATCTATGCCGAACTATACGTTTGTCCACGGCGACATTTGCGATCGCGAACTGATTGATAAACTGTTTGCCGAACACGACATTCGTGGCGTAATTCACTTTGCCGCCGAAAGCCACGTTGACAATTCTATAAAATGCCCCGACGCATTTATTAAAACCAACATCAACGGCACATTCAACTTGGTCGATGCGGCACGCCGTCATTGGATGGACGGCCCATCACAGGTCAAAGCAGGGTACGAAGATTGCCGTTTTCACCATATTTCAACCGACGAAGTGTACGGCGCATTGGGCGAAACAGGATTCTTTACCGAAACAACACCATACGCCCCAAACAGCCCGTATTCTGCGTCCAAGGCCAGTTCGGACTTTATCGTGCGTGCATATCACCACACATTTGGTATGAACGTCACGACGTCAAATTGCTCTAATAATTACGGGCCAAAACAGCATAATGAAAAACTGATTCCGCACATTATTGCGGCGGCATTGGCGGGCAAACC
>UROD01000021.1 GCA_900549365.1 uncultured Rickettsiales bacterium
TGGCTGTTGTGGCCATGTTTATCTATGTTTGCGGTTGGAATGCTGATGTGGGGCGTCCAAGGGGCTATCTATAACGTCGTTTCCGAAGATGTTTTGTATGACGAGGTTTGCGCCCGCAGCGATACCTTGTCATATGAAAGCGTGCTCAGCCGGCGCAAGAATATCGATGCAATTGGTGCGGCATTGTCGTCCGCGGGGTCGCTGTTGATGTTCTTTGGGTACGAATGGGTGACGGCATTGTCAGTGTTGGCAATAGTTGGCGGTATGATATCTGTTATGCGCATGCATTTGGTTCAGGAATATCGTGGCATTAACGATAATGCGGGGGCGATTTCTAAATCGGTTAAAAGTGCGGTTCAGGTTATGTGTACATCGCCATCGGTTATCGTGATGTTGGTTATTACGGTTCTGGTGACTAATTTTTCATATCTGGACGATTATCTGTCGCTGATTGGTTTTGGCATTGGTATACCAGTTCAGTTTATCGGCGTTGTGCCGTTCTTTATCATGCTGTGTCAGGTCGTGGGACAATCCTATGCGCATAAATTTACGTGGGTACGCCCGATGTGGTTATATGTGATGATATTGGTTGTGGGTGTGTTGTTCGGTATATTTGCCATGAATTACAGTTTATATGGTTTGATTGCGCTGGGGGTGGCGTATGCGATATGCGCATGTCTGAAAATATTGCTGTTTTCACGGTTTCAAAATATGTTGCCGGCACGCAACAGAATGGAAATCTTGTCGTTTTACAGCATTGCGGACCAGACGTCTTATTTGTTTATGAGTTTGATTATCGGTTTGGGTGCAACACTGGGTAGTTGGCGGTACAGTATCGCAATTATGTCTGGGCTGTTGATAATACTGGGTGTGTGTGCATTGTTGTTTGGACATCGTCGCGCGTCTAGTTATTGCAATCGTTGCACGATTTGCGATGATGTGCCCAGCACAACAATTCGGCCGTGTGGGTGCGAAATTATATGATGGCAATTCATTCCTGATGCTAGATTTGTCGCATACAAGTATGCTGGGGTGTATGAGTATGCGTGTGCGTGATTTTATATTGAAAAGTATTCCGTATTTGCTGTCAATTGCGGGCGGAATTTTGTTGTTTGTATTGACCCAAGATAATATTGCAGATAAAGATGTTTCCGATTTGGTGACAAATATCGCAGCGTCGTTGTTGTCGATACCGCTGGTGTTTTTGCTGTATGATTATTCTAATTCGCGGATTTCTAATAAACTCAGTGCCACGTTGATGGAAAATATGACGGACAAAATCAACGTTCTGGTGTTGAATATAATTATGCTGTTGCGGCGTTCAATTGGGGTGCGTGGGCGCGCAACACTGGAATCTTTGAACCGCATGGACGGGTTGACGGCCAAGAGTATTGCGCAAAAAATCAAACTGACGCGGCCAACTATAAAAACGCTGCGGGCGTATCATATTGAATTGGAAAGTTTGCTGTACAGTGCGGTGCAATCAAACCTGTTATCGTTAAATCAGGTTCAGACATTGTCTGGGCTGGGGCGGGAATTGTTGCATCTGGTCAATGAAACACATTTTCGCAACAGTCGGACAGCGATTGCGCGTCATGTGGAAAACATAGTCACACACACGACAGATTGGCTGGACTCAGATGCAGGGCGCGCCATAGATTTTGAACACTTGTTGGCCGCGGCGCAAACGCGAAAAACAAAAAATAAATAATTTTATTATTTTTCTTGATTTTTATTTCATATTGTGTCAGAATTTGCCCCGAACCTTGAACGGAGAACGTAAGTTTCGTGTTCAGGTTCCGTTTTGGGGACATAGCTCAGTTGGTAGAGCAAATGACTTTTAATCATTGGGTCCAGGGTTCGAGTCCCTGTGTCCCCACCAAAAATTCAAACGCCGCTTGTCGGCGTTTTAATTTTTGCCGGACACGGGACGAAGAACCCGAAGAAGGGGTTCGACAATGAGTAAACGCGCACGTCAATTTGACGGGCGCGTTGTCACGAATGCCCCGCAGTCCCATGCAGCGCGTGGGCGAGGGAACCGCAATCATATTTTATGTTATCGTTGTTTTTGTGCGCACAACTGGTTATTCAAATTATTGAATTTCATTGTGGTATATTGTTTCAGAATGTCTGGATTTTCTTTCGCAACGCGCATTATTTCGTGTGGGTATGCGGCGATGCCGCTGCCGTTAATGCACGGCGTCAGGGTTCTGAAATTTTTCTCTTGGAAAACATCGTTATTAAAATACAGGTGCATTGAATCATACATCAGTCGCATACTGGTGGTGTCGCCCTGCATTTGCAGCATCATTGGTATAATTGGCATTCGGGCGATTTGTGGGCCGAATATGTGTGACATTGCCACTTTTTGCGATTTTCCCGTCACGGCATTGTTCACGCGACGCGTAAATTCTGCTGTGTCCATGGTTGGTTCAACCCCATATTGTTGGGCGTAAATCATAACTGTTTTTGGGTCATACAAATCGTCCAATACAGGCGCGCTGCGGTTCAGTTTTTGCAGCGTTTGGGTGTAATTCGCGTATACCTGTTTGCCATTTGGTACATTGTCTGATAACAATACATAGTACTGAAACGTATTAAATAAATCGACATAGCACCACAGTTCATTACGCTGGGAAAACAAAATCATATTGTGAAATGGTGTTGGGGCGGGCGTGCCTTCTATGAATGCGTCAATCGGATTCAGTGGGCAAAACGGCACAACAGGGTAATTGTACTGTATACTGTTCACGGTATTACCCGCACGGTCAACCACCAGCCCAGATGCCAGATATTTGAAATCCACGTTTTGTGACATTGCATAGTTAAACGCAATCTTGGCCATGCCAGTTTGAAACGCGGTATTTTGCAGGTCAAAATTATACGACACAATCTGTGGTGCAGTTGGTAATTTTGATATGTCACAACGTAATTCGCGACTTAAATCAGGGCACGATACAACCTTGCCATTTTTGATATTTGCGGCATATTCCCGACCATTATATGAAACAGTGCCAGTGCATGGTGGCATTGATTTAGTATTGTTGGTCTTGGAAAAATTGTCTATGCGACTGATAATCGGATTAAATGTCTTGGTAAACGGCGCATCAATGTATTTGCTGATATAATTGTTGCATTCGGGACAACAAATATCCTCGGATTCCAGTAATCCACCCAGCGCGTTTTGTATAACGTGCTCGCTGCTGCGGGTGGTGATTTCTTTGTTACAGTAAATACAATATTGTCTGTGTTCCATACCGAATATTGTAATACAAAGTTTCGTTTTGTCAAGATGGTAAAGGTTTTTATCTTGCTGTTTTTTGTGCTACAATTTGGTAAAAGGGAACGCATATGCCGGAGTTTATAAATTTAACGCCTGAAAATATCGCGGACGAACACCTGTGCTGTATTTTACGGCGGTAAATTCCAGACCGTAAATTTGTTGACAGCGGACGCGTTGGCGCGCATACTGGGAAAATAATACCCAAGGGGGATGTAAGAAATGAGAAAACTGGCAATTTTGTGTTCTGTGGGCGTGTTGGCGTCATGTGGTGCGATTGGTGTCGGCAGTAATCATGAAACCAATATTTATAACAATTCTGATGAAATGATAACGGTGTCCGCGGACAGTGGAATCTATAAAATCAAACCAGAACAAAGTATGAAAATATATTCGGCAAATGAAATGACAATCGCCAGCAAGAATACAGATTGTCCGTCACCAACCGTGTCGCGTAATCTGAATACGGGCGCGGTCGTGTTGGACGTATTTCCCGGCTTCCTATTGGGAATAATACCGGTATTTATTGATGCGGTGACCAATAATTTATACAGAATGCCAGAATCCTATTCGTATTCATGCATGTAACCCCCGCCCGTAAATTGCACCGTGTGTCGTGTAATAAATAAACGTTGCTTGCATTTTATCTGACCCCCCGATTTGCGTCAATTACATCAAAAAAATCAAAGAATTGCAACTTGACATAAATTCGCAAATGTACTAGCCTGGGCTCGGCATAATTTCAGGAATAGTATCATGCGTCAATTGCCAAAAAAAGTTTCACGATTTTTTATCCAAGAATTCTGGCCATGCGCCGGTTGGTGGGCAATTGCATACGCGGTGTTGTCCATTTTGGATACGGTCGGGTTCAGTTTGATGGCACCATTTTTCTTGAAATATGTGGTCGCAAAATTACAGGCGTCGGATATATCGGCCGCATTTCATATCATTGTTCCGGTTGCCATCGTTTGGTTTGTGGTGCGTGGCATTTCGGTTTTGATTGCCGTATTGCGCTGGGCGGTGTTGGACAATCGCATTCGGTATCGCGCGTACAATAAAATTTCGTCGGATTTATACCATTATGTTTTTAAACAAGATATTTCGTATTTTTCTAACTCTATGCCCGGGAAAATTGGCAGTCAAATAAACCAAATATCCGACTCGTTTGGTGAAACGATTGGTCTGGTTCTGGGGGAAATGTTGGCGACACTGTGCGCATTTGCAATTGCGGCGGTGGCATTGACCAATTTGGGCTGGCAATATGTCGCGCTGATTTCGGCATGCATAGTATTTCGAATTGGGTGGGGAATGGCAACATACAAAATGGTTGTTCGTGGTGCAACCCGCCGGGCCAAAAAAACCAATACATTGCAGGGACACCTGTTGGACGCGTTGTCTAATTTCCCGGTTGTGAAATTATTTGCGCGGGCCGATTGGGAACAACAGGCGGTAATGCCGGCACGCAACGATTTTGAACGCGCGGCGCGCAATTCGCATTTTATGTCGCGCATTTTCTGGGTGCCGGGGAATTTTGTGGTTGATGCCATTGGGTTTGGGGTGCTAATATTACTGTGCGGATATATGTATTCAATTGGTGCGTCGTCATTGGCCGATGTGTCATTCGTTTTGGCAATATTTAACAGTCTCAGCAGTATGTCGCTTGGGTTCATTATGCTGTTCAAAAGTTTCATTCGTATGTGGGGAAATGCGGTCGGTTCGTATGCCGTTTTGGTCCAGCCCATAAAAATTACCGATGCGCCAAACGCACCAAAATTAAATGTGACGGCGGGTAATATTGAAATTAAAAATCTGACATTCCGGTATGGAAAGAAAAATGTCCTGCGCAATGTGTCGTTGAATATTAAATCGGGTGAACGAATTGGACTGGTCGGGTTCAGTGGCGCCGGCAAAACCACATTGGTGAATTTAATTATGCGCCTGTATGATGTCACCAGAGGCCACATTCTGATTGATGGCCAAGATATTCGCACCGTCACCCAGGATTCATTACATGAAAACATTTCATTCATTCCCCAGGAACCAACTATGTTTAACCGCAGCCTGCGCGAAAACATTGAATACGGCAAAATTGGCGCAACGATGGATGAAATTCGTGGCGCGGTGCATTTGGCGTCGGCCGATGCATTTATAAAAAATACACAGGATGGGTATGAAACAATTGTTGGGGACCGCGGAATTAAATTGTCGGGTGGGCAACGCCAACGTGTGGCAATTGCGCGTGCATTTTTGAAAAATGCCCCAATCTTGATTCTGGACGAGGCCACCGCCGCACTGGACAGTGAAACCGAGGCCGCTATTCAAAAAAGTTTCGATAAACTGACGCGTGGTCGCACCACCATAGTTATCGCGCATCGGTTGTCAACATTGCACAATATGGACCGAATTGTCGTTTTGCATCATGGCCAGGTGGCCGAGGTCGGCACCCACATCCAATTACTGCGCCGCGTTGACGGAATTTATAAGCATTTGTGGGAAATGCAATCGGGCGGATTTGTCCCTGAAAAATAGCACCGATATACGCCTGAAAGACATATTTGCACAAATTAGGCGTTGAATTTTTGGTTGTGTGGGGTATATTGCATTACATGCAAAAATATATTGATGCGCATTGTCATTATGTTCCCCGCGGCGATATTACGCCAGTGGCTGGTTTTATGTATAATTCGGCACGTCCGTCGGATTGGCGGCACGCGATTGCTGCATTGGGCGTGCGTGGTGGCGCGGGTGCGATTGGCGTTCACCCGTGGTATGTTGATGAAATAATGCCCGATTGGGCGGCCCAGATGATATGCCTGTTGCGTGATAATCCAAATTTAATGATTGGCGAAATTGGTCTGGACAGGTCGCGTGGCAATTTAGACAGACAAATGCCCGTGTTCCTGCGTCAGTTGGAAATGGCGCGCGAACTGGGGCGTGTGGCACATATTCACTGCGTGCGCGCATGGGATGTAATGCTGAATGTTTTTGCAACGCATAAAATGCCACCAATATTGGTAATTCACGGTGGTGTCCCCAGTGCCGACGTTGTGCGTGCTGTGATGCAACACGCGAATGCGTACTTTTCATATGGTGCGGTGCGCAGTGATAAAATCGCAGCAACAATTTTGGCAACACCAATCGACCGAATTTTGGTTGAATCAGATGCGGCGTCGCCAGCCGTTGCGCGTACACTTTTACCACGGACAGTTGGCGAAATTGCTGAATTATCTGGGCATTCTGCAACAGAAATGGCGGAAACAATTTATAATAACTCGTACGGAATAATTACAAATGGCGGACAGATTACACAGAATTAGATTCTTGCTGGGGGATGCGGCGATTGAAAAATTGCGTGCGTCGCACGTGATGGTTGTTGGTTGTGGTGCGGTTGGTTCTTTTGCTATCGAGGCCTTGGCCCGCAGCGGAATTGGTCATATTACAGTGGTGGATTTTGATACGGTTGAAGAATCAAATATAAACCGCCAACTGTTTGCATTGACGTCAACCATCGGCATGCCAAAGGTTGATGTTGCTGCCGCGCGTATTCGTGATATCAATCCTGATATAATCGTCACGCCATGCAAAATGTTTTTTGATGCGCAAAATGCGCCCGAAGTGCATCCTGATTTTGTAATTGATGCGATTGATTCTGTGGATTCCAAGATTGCGCTGTATAATTGGTGTAATGCGCGCAAAGTTCCATTTATTTCCAGTATGGGGGCAGCGCGCAAGACCGACCCGTCGCAAATCAGGGTGGGGCGGTTGTCCAAAACATCGGTGTGTCCATTGGCGGCAAAAATTCGCCGATTGGCACGCGATGCGCATATTCCTGATTTTCCTGTTGTGTATTCGACCGAGCCCGCCAACCCAAACGTTGCCGCTGGTCGTGTATTCGGTTCAATTATTACAATCACCGGTGCATTTGGCCTGAATTGTGCAAATTATGCCATAAAAAGCATAGTGGAACGCGCGTAAAACGCGGCAATTTGTACAGGTGTGTATTCAAAAATACGCGGATTTTCGCGGCTAAGAACGTTTTCCTAAGTGTAACAAACGATTTGCACATAACGGGCGAAACATTTATAATTACCGTGTCTTATCACAGACAAAAATAACCTGCACAAAGGAGAAAAAAGATGAGAGGACTGTTAAATTATGTCTTGAAACCGTTGACCTTTATCGGCGCTCTGAATTGGGGGCTGATTGGTATTTTCGGTTTTGATTTGGTTGCGTGGATTTTCGGACCAGCCACCATCGCCAGCAGTATTATATACAGCATCATAGGTGTTGCGGCGTTGATTTGGTTGATTTGGATTTTTATTGACCAACCCGTACATAATGAACGCTGATTGCGGTTCACAGTTTTCATGTCATTTTCGCCCCCAAACGGGGCGTTTTTATTGAATGGAATATTATAAGTATTGCTAGATAGATAACTATTTTTCTTTCATATGCGTCAGTGCATTTGCGACAATCGTTTTTTCTGATTTTTTTAGTTTCCATGTATCCAATGCGCGTTGAAATAATTCTGGTTTTTGTTCTTCAAATTCGTCGGGCATCATATCACCTTTGATAGAATTGCAAATCTGGTGCGCCGGAAACAAGTTGTCGCGAAAATCAGTGCCACCGTGCATTCTGGGAATATAATGGTCAATTGACATTTTTTGATTTTTTAATATCGGTTGTCCGCAAATACTGCAATACACATCGTCGCACAGCAAAAATTCAAATTTCAACGTAATGGTTATTTTGTGCGTTTCTGTGCGTTCCATGCGTGACCCCAAGAAATATCTATGCATACAATAGCGTTTTTTTATGACAAATGTCAATGGGTTTTGTGGCAACACAGTGCATGTATTTGTATTGACAAACTGTGTTTTTGTGCTATTTTATTATTTGGTAATGGGGGCATAAATGCAAATAGGTAAAGTCCATATTCACAACATCTATTCAATCCAAGACGCGGAATTTACTCTGTCTGATTTTAATATGTTGGTCGGTAAAAACGGCGCAGGGAAAAGCAATATCATAAACATCTTGCGTGGATTTTTACAGGGCGGGGCGCACTGCGGACTGCGTGCCCCTGGTATGGCGTTTGACGGTAATTTATCCACAGAACCATTGTGGATAGAAGTGGAATTTAATCTGACACCCGCAGAATTTGCGGCATTGCCCGCCGAACAACAGGCAATTCCAAACAAACTGCGTATTCGTAAAAACATCAGAAACACCCAGGCCGCATGTGCCGAAATTTTGGGTGAAAACGGGGTTGCTGGTGTGCCGATGGATTGTGGAACATATGTTTATACTAAAACAGGAATGAAACGCATCAATGATAAATTGCCATTTGATGTCGTATTTATCGAACCTACAAACTATGATGCGTCATTTGTTGCTGACACTCATGACGATTGTGAAAAAAACAAACAATTATTTCCTGCTGACAATGCATTGTCGCGTGTACGCGATGTTATTGGCGAAACAGAATTGCGTGACACCGGTGTTATGAACCAGTTAAACGACCTGACCGGCAGTGGAATTGGGCAGTCGTGGGTTAAACAGAGCAGTGGTATGCGTCGCGCGCAACAGATACAATATGGTATCGGTACACATCGCGCACCAAATCGTTTGACGGTGATGTTGTGCGATGAACCCGAAAACTCTCTGCACCCCAGTTATTTGTCGGCCGTGTCTGAATCACTGCGCAATTTTTCCCAGCAAGAAAATTGTCAGGTTTTGCTGTCAACGCACAGCCCACAACTGGTGGCAGAAAACGCGACCGATTTAACCAATATTATGCGCGTCGATAAATCTGGCGGCTCTACACGTGTGCATCAATATCATAATCTGGCCCAAGACCCAATTTATAATCTGACGTTTTTGAATAATCTGGACAGGGCGAAAATGTTCTTTGCCGATCGCGTTATTTTGACCGAGGGCGAAACCGAATCTGCATTTTTTAACTATATGATAAAAGACAAAATGTTTGCGGCGACGCCGGCAGCAGAAAACGTTGCTTTGGTAAATTGTCAGGGTAAATTTTATATTCAATATTATTCTAAAATCTTGACCCAATACGGGATTCCGCATACCACGCTGTGGGATTTAGATCGTGGCAAATACCCGCAACACAACGAAGATATTTTGAAATGTTTTAACGATTATCTGTCTGTCGGATATTGTTTTTATGAAAATATAGAGGCGTTCAGCGGCACAACCAAAGTGCCAAATTTACCTGCACAAATCAACTTTATTCAGAAATATGACGATGGGACAATTGATGCACAGCGGCGTACGGAATTGGCAACGTTATTCAATAACTTGGTGCGCGCGCCCGCCACGCCCGAACCTGTGGTCGCTGATCCAAATTTCAAAACGGTTCAGGCATTTCAACACGTCCCCACTATCACCGCCCAACCCGTGGCTTTGGGCCTTTACAAAGTAATGTATAAACAGAAAACAAAATAAAAATCTAAAAACCGATAGGTTGCTTTCAAATATTGTAAAAATGTTTGGTGAAAATTCCACAAATGTGGGTACGGGTGGCAAGCTGTGGTTGAAACCCGAATATAACCATATATCACAATAAACTCCTTTGGTTTGTTGTTCTATATGCCGTAGATTTCGTTTGATTCAAGTAAATAATGTCTAAATAAAAATGCCGTTTTTTACGGATAAAGCTCTTGAAAATAAAGGTTTCTTTACCTAAATAATGAATATAAAAAACAAAACAAAAGAGAATAAATATGGCAGAATATAAAAAAATGACAGATTGTGACATAATAGACCCCAAAGCCCCATGGAAAAACGACAAACTAAAACGACAAAAAGTTGCAGATGATTTCACGGCAATTTTAAATGGTATAAATAATCAACCGTTTGTAATTTCAATTGATTCCGCATATGGTACAGGAAAGACGTTTTTTATAAAACGTTGGGTTGAAGATTTGAAAAACGCTGGAATAACGACATGTTATTATAATGCTTGGAATACGGATTATCAAATAGATCCGCTCGTACCATTTGTAAATTCAATAATAAAACAGTTCCCTAAAGATATAAGCGATAAGCTACAGGAAAACTTCGAAAATTTGATAGGTGTTTTGAAAACTGCGAGTAATTTCGCAATAAAATGTTTTAATGGGCAAGATAAAACAATAGATGAAGCCGCAGCATTAGCACAGCAAGCTTTTGAATATTTTCAAGAAACAGGTAGAGATTTTATTAAAAACAATGATCAGACTATTGGTATTATTGAGGCCTTTAAAGCAAAACTAGCTGACGAAGCACAAAAAAGGAAAATAGTAATTTGTGTGGATGAACTGGAACGTTGTAGACCAACTTATGCAGTGGGATTATTGGAAATAATAAAGCATTTGTTCAGCGTGCCTAATGTGATTTTTGTTTTATCAACGGATAGACAGCAGTTAAAACATACAATTGCAAAATTATATGGTGCGAATATGGATGGCGAAGGTTATTTACGCAGATTTGTTGATTTGGAATTGCATCTGCCGTTACCAGATAGAAGTGTATTTTGTTCATATTTGCAATCTGCATATGCAATACAGAATGAAAAACTAGGCGCAGAACATGTTGAAGGTTGGAATTATTTTAAGAATAATTTTACTTTATGGGCTGATATATATAAATTATCATTGCGCGAGATGGAACAAATTTGGATTGAAGTATCATATCTAGCAAATGTTATTCCTGAAAATAATTTAAAGTTAATGCCCGTATTAGCATGGCTTTTAATTGTAAAATCAAAAGATACGGATCTGTTTTATAAATTTAGAAATTGTGATCTCCAATCTATAAAAAAATATTTGCAGACAAAAGTACCAACTGATATCCAAAGCAACAATATGTGCTACGAAGATTTTATCATTTATTTAGAAATATGTACAACGCTTCCAGAAAATTTAAATAAGCTAAGTAGTGCCCCTGATAGTGAAAACAATGTGTTGGCAAATCGTTGGACAGGCATAAAATTTACATATCACTTATTTGATGATAAACCATTGTGTGAATACATGTGCAACATATTATCTTATGTATCGCCAATTCCAATTGCTAAACCTTAGCGAATTGCGGCTCTATAAATACCGCTCACAATTACTGGTTAATCGTCCATAAAGACAATACCGAACCATTTGCGTAAAAGGTTAAGGTGGGCTTTGTGGTTGGCAACAGTCTGCACAAACTTGTACTGAATGCGGCGAAGTAGCCATGTTTGACGGCAAGTTAAATTGCCAGCTGGGTTGCGACGTATTGCGGTCTCAAGCTCACGCAAAGACCTGCAAGTGACAAAGTATAACATCACAAAGTCTGTGTGATGGTTGGGCAAAATCTCGTCAAAATGCGTATATTTCATAGACAATCCCTTTAAGGTTGTCGTATTTGGCCGTATTTATTGCCGAAAGTCCAGTTGTTTGTTCAAACATGTTGTTTTTGTTTCGTTTTTTGCTATTTTTGTTACAAA
>UROD01000022.1 GCA_900549365.1 uncultured Rickettsiales bacterium
CGCACCCACAAAAAGCATGCTGGATGTCGGCACAGGAACAGGTGCGGTTGCATTATGCTATGCCACACGCAACCCACAAACCCAAATTACCGCGATTGACACGTCGACCGATATGCTGGCCGCGGCACAGGCGAACGCCACCCTTAATCACCGCGACATTGAATTTATAAACGCTGACATATTGAATTGGAAAACAGACCGCACATTTGACTTGGTTGTGTCCAATCCACCGTATTTTCACGGCACGCCCGCCGCACACAATGCGCACCATAATGCAGATTTATACGCCTGGACGCGCGCATGCCTGCGCCGTGTGCGTCCGCGGGGATATTTGGCAATGATTTCAGACGCCACCACAATCGACGCCATAATCGCCGCCATGAAACCAACATGTGGCGACATCAACATATTCCCGCTGTTCGGGGCAAAGCGCACCGCCGAACGCGTACTGATATCAGGCCGCGTGGGCACGCGGGGCGGGGCAACATTGCATATGGGCCTGTCCATGAACAACGATGCCATTTTGCGCGATGGCTTGACTATTTCAGATACATTGTCTAAACTGGGGCGGAAATGATAAGTTTTATTGCCAGACATTTTACATCATTGTGGGCGTTGATTACGTCGCCATTTCGCGCGCTGTGGCGTATGATTACGAATATTTTTCCACCACGCGAATTTACAGTTATGGATACGCCACGCGGTAACGTTTACACATTCAAGCAGAATACTTTTTGGCGTTTTACCAAATTCTGTGGCAAGGTTGGGCTGATTATATGGGCATCATGGTCAACATATGTATTCGTGTACCATCGTCCTTTGTTACAAAAGCGCACCCAACAACTGGAAGAGGCACGCGCCACCCATTCCCGTCAAATGTCTGACCTGCAAACATATTTGAAAAAATACAACGATTTGACGCGTACATTGAATGTAATTGACGACAAAATCCTGAACGCAAAAAAATTGGATGAAAAGCAGAAAGAAGACCTGATGAACAGCCGCCTGAAAGCGTGGGGCGAATTGGACTTTTTGCGTACCCGTTTGACGGAAATGTTCACAAATGATGAATACTTACCAGAATACACAAAATTGTCTGAACTGTCTGCGGAATATGAACTGACACGCGCTGAAAACGAAGAATTAAAAAAGCGCAATGCAAAAATGATTGAATCTATGCAGGTTGTCGCCGATGCCGATATCCAGATTGTGGACATGGTGTCCAAAATTTCATCTGATAACATCGCAGATTTGCGCAAGAACTTGAAACAAATCAACAGCACTATTGCAACATTGGGCCTGTCACAGGCATCATTGGTGCGCAGCGCGAATAAATACACCAACCCATTTGTCGGCACGGCATTCAGCCCACTGGAATTAGACCAAGAATTAGACCCCAAATACCAAAAGTTGGCCGATGATTTGGAATTATGGCACGGTCTGGCCCGTTTGAACACAATATTGCCACTGGGGGCCCCAGTTAAAAAGGTGCGCGTAACATCAAATTATGGCACACGCAACGACCCATTCACAGGCAAACCTAAACGTCACCGCGGCATTGACTTTGCGGGAAAAATTGGCACAGAATTAATGGCGGTTGCCCCAGGGCGCGTTGTTTCTGCGGGTGAACGCGTTGGCTATGGCACAACGGTTGAAATTGACCACGGTCTGGGCTTTACAACACTGTACGCACATCTGTCGCAAATAATGGTATCACGTGGCGATTGGGTTCGCCCTGGGACAGTTGTCGGCCTTGGCGGGTCATCGGGACGCAGTACCGGCCCACATCTGCACTATGAAATCAGATACAAGGGTGCGCCGTTTAACCCAACAACATTCGTAAAGGAAAAATAAAATGCTGGCTTTTACAAACGCAAAAGAAAAACAGTCCCCGACAATTATCGGTGCGGGGTGCAAATTGACCGGCGACATTAAAACAGATCATGTTGTCCAAATTCACGGACACGTTGTTGGCAACATTACCGCCAGCACGGTTGTAATCGGGCGGGGCGGTCGCGTGGTTGGTCGCGTGGTCGCCGAAACGCTGTTTTTGCATGGCGCGTTGGACGGGCCCGCAACTGTTGACACCGCAAATATGTTCAGTGCCGCACAAATGACAGGCATACTGTCATATCGCACATTGAATATTACCGGCAACACGGGATTGGAATGCAAATTAGCAAAACGCAAGGACAAAGAAAAATGAACAAAAACGTATCTAAAATCTATATCGCATCAGACCACCGTGGCGTTGGTTTGAAATTGTATTTGATTGAAATGCTGGCGGCGGACGGGTATCAGGTTGTAAATCTGGGCACAGACGATCCAAATACGCCAGTTGATTTCCCAGACATTGCGGCAAATGTTGCAACCGCCATGGAAAACGACAAAAAATCACGTGGAATCCTGATTTGCGGCACGGGCGCAGGCATTATGATTGCCGCGAACCGCTATCGCCACATTCGTGCATCGCGTTGTGAACGCCCAGATCAGGCGCGCGACGACCGTTTTCACGACGACATCAACGTCTTGGCATTGGCTGCGGACGATATTGATATTGAAATGGCGTTTGTTGTTGCACAAACATTTCTGGAAAGTCCATTTGACGATTGCGAACGTCGCGTACGTCGAATCCAAAAGATGTCATAAAAAAACGCGCCAATGGCGCGTTTTTTTATGTAAAATTATTCACTTGTTCTTGTGATAATATTTGTTTACAATCATATCAACACAACAGGGAATAATCGCATGAGAATAATTACCGCAATCACATTCACAGTGTTTACGGCTTTTTGTGTTGGTGGCACTGCAACGGCTGTGACCGTCACAAACACAGACAAATGTATCGTCGCCCCATGTGTCGGCACCGATTGCCAGAATCACTCCGTAAATTCCGTATCCAGTCAATGTACCAACAAAACATATACTGTCGTAAAACACGTATACGACACATCCGCAGACGCAGGCAAAGAATACGGCACATACACAGATTGCTCTGGTTGTCCATCTGGCTATTATGTATCAGACACCAAGGCATCAATAGCACACAACGTATGTGGGAAAATTCAATATTACAGCACCTGTGCCCAGGCCAGCACATGTCGGGACACACCCCCAACAACCGCTGCCGCATCAACCGTCAGTAATTGTTCGTCTGCGTCCAAGGTAACATTTGGCAAAACAACATATTATACATGCAATACATGTAATTCCGGCTATACACGTACCGCTGTCACCGTCAGTGACGAACGATGCACCAACACAACAACCAAATACATATGCAAAAAACCTACTGAAACGTCATGCGACCCTGCCAAATGCATACCTGATCCTGCGTGGACTTGCGGTGCTGCAAACAGTCCTACCCCAAAAGAGGGCGTGTGCATCAGAAACTATCGTTCTTGCAATAATGACACATGTGTCGTTTCTACTTTCTGGCAATGCAAGAGTGGTTATTACGGTTCCCCCGACACCAGCCACAGTTGCGCAAAATGTCCACAACCATCAGACGGCACGATAGTAGGCACTAAAAACACGAATTACGGTATGCCCGTCAACACGCACACAACAATTGATGACTGTTATGTAACTGGCGGCACAGATGCCACAGGGCGTTATTTATACAGATCCAAGACCGGTGATTCGCCATACCAGTGTGCATATGGAACAAATTAAGAAAAAAAACGCGCCAATGGCGCGTTTTTTATTTCTTTACCACAAAGTTTACTAACTTGTTCGGCACAACGATTGTCTTGATTATCTCGCACCCCGACAATTTTGCACCCGCCGCCGCGCGCGCCGCACCCACAATTTCGGATTCAGACGCACCAACCGCGATTGTAAATTCTGCGGCACGTTTACCATTTACCGACGCAACAACCGTCATTTCGGTCTTGGCCAATTTAGACGCATCGTATGTCGGCCAATCAGACACGGCCAACATTGTGTCATTGCCCAATTTTTCCCACATTTCTTCGGTCAAATGTGGCGCAAATGGGTTCAGCACGCGCACCAGCGCAACATATGCCGCGCGGGGCATTGTACCACCCGAAAACGCATTCAGGTATTCCATCATCGCGGAAATCGCGGTATTAAAACGCATGCCATCGATACGTTCGGTCACGTCTGCAATCAACTGGTTCATCAGGCGTTCTTGTTCCGCCGTCATCGGTGCATCTGTCAAATTATCAGACAGGTTTTCCACACGTTTCAAGAAACGTTGAACACCCGCCATCGCGCCATCTGTCCAAACAACATTGTTTTCCCATGGCCCCAGCGACAGAACCGCAACACGTCCCGCATCCGCACCAACAGACGCGACCAAATCAGCGACCATAAATCCATTGCCGCGCGATTTAGACATCTTGTACCCGTCGTTGCCCATCAGCAACCCCTGGGCAGTACGACGCGCATATGGTTCGGCGGTATTTACCAACCCCAAATCATACAGCGCATGATGCCAGAACCGCGAATAAATCAAATGACGCGTATTGTGTTCATGTCCACCATTATAGTGCGCGACCGGCATCCAGTTTTCCATCTGCTGGCGCGAACAAAATTCTTTGTCATTTTTTGGGTCCAAATAACGCAAGAAATACCACGACGAACCCGCCCACCCAGGCATAGTATCTGTTTCGCGACGTGCCGGCGCACCACAACACGGGCAGGGCACATTCACCCAATCCGTCGCACGCGCCAATGGCGATTCACCACTGTCCGTTGGGCGATAATCCATCATATGCGGTTGCATCACTGGCAACTGGTCATCAGGCACCGCCACCCATCCGCATTTATCACAATATATCATTGGAATTGGTTCGCCCCAATACATCTGGCGCGAGAAACCCCAATCCTTTAATTTATATTTAACTGTACCGCGCGCCACACCGTGTTCTGTGCCGTATTTAATTGCCGCCGCGATTGCGTCTGCTTTATCCATACCGTCCAAGAATGACGAATTGATATGTGTGCCATCGCCTTCCCATACCTTATCAGGTTCGCCCCCCGCCAGTACCGGAATAATTTCCAGACCGAACTTCTTGGCAAAGTCCCAGTCGCGCGAATCGTGCGCCGGCACAGCCATAATCGTGCCATACGCATAGTCAGCCAACACATAGTCCGATGTAAACACCGGTATTTCACGCCCTGTAAATGGGTTTATCGCGGTAACGCCCTGTAATTGCACACCTGTCTTTTCACGTGTGGCATCTGTACGTTCAATTTCCGTCTTGGCGGCGGCGGCACGAATATAAGCACGCACCGCATCGGCATTTTCGATGCGACCATCGTCCAACCATTTCCGCAACAGTTTGTGTTCCGGCGCAATTACACAGAATGTCACACCAAATATAGTGTCCGGACGCGTGGTGTACACAGTCATAACATCGTCGCCCACGCGAAAATCAATATCAGCCCCCGTTGAACGCCCAATCAGATTTACTTCATCTTTCTTGATACGTTCATCAAAATTTACATCGCCCAGACCGTCCAGCAATTTCTGGGCATATTTTGACAATGCCAAATTCCACTGCATTTTTTCTTTCTTTTCAATAACGCCGTGGCAACGTGGGCACTTGTTATCTTCCAATTCTTCGTTGGTGTATGTGGTCTTGCATTCAGGACACCAATTCATCGGCAATGCAGATTTATACGCCAAACCCGCGCGCCAGAACTGAATAAACATCCACTGTGTCCATCTAATGTATTCTGGGTCAGACGTCGCAATGCGGGTTTCTGGGTCAACAGACCAACCAACTTTGTCTATCATTTCAGAATATGATTTTATCAAATCGCGCGCGACGTCTGCGGGGTGGCGACCAATTTTGGTTGCGTAATGTTCGCCTGCAATACCCATCGCATCAAACCCCATTGGAAACAGCACATCATATCCACGCGCACGACGAAAACGTGCCATCACATCCATACCGCTATAATTCATCATATGACCCGCGTGCATACCTGCACCCGACAAGAACGGAAATTCCACCAAATTATAAAAGCGCGGTTTTGAACCGTCATTTTTTGGCACAAATGCGTTTGCCTCGCGCCAGCGGCGTTGCCATTTTGCCTCGCGTTCCAGTACTTTTGTGATATCGTCTGCCATTATTATATACCTTTGTTAAAATCGGATTTAATGATATATTCTGGGGCGCAGAAATTCAAGTAAAAATCACGCTATGCCGCAACAAAGTGCGCCAAAAACTCGACATTACCACTGCCGCCGTGAATTGGCGATTCGGTCAGTCCCGCGCGCACAAATCCCGCATCACGAAACACATCCGTCGCACGATTTATTGCATACTCGTGCCATTGGTGCGATTTTATTACCCCCGCGCTGCGTGCGGCAACGTTGCGTGGCACTTCGAATTGTGGCTTAATCAGGGCAATAACATCACGCGCACCCCACGCGCGCAAAACCGGCACAATGTCCGCCAGCGATATAAAAGAAACATCAATCACAACCAAATCAACTGGCTGAACAGGGTGCAAGGTCCGAATATCGGTCTGTTCCAGTGATAATACGCGCACATCATTTTTTAATTCAGCAACCAGTTGATTTGTCCCCACGTCAACCGCAATCACGCGCACCGCGCCACGCGCCAGCAACACCGACGTGAATCCGCCCGTACTGGCCCCAATATCTAAACACACGCACCCCGCTGGATTGACGCCAAACACATCCAACGCGCGTTCCAGTTTCAAACTGCCGCGACCAACGGAATAGGGCAATTCGCCCCCAGCCAACACATCTGTGTCGGAAACGGCCTGACTGGTTTTTGTCGCCACCACGCCATTTACCGTGACCAGTCCACCATGAATTGCCACCGCCGCGCGTGCGCGTGTCGGGTAAATATTTTGCGAAACCAGTGCAACATCTAATCTCATACAATAAATTGTATATAAAAAACCCAGAAAATCAATACGTTCCATCAAATAATCCAAATGGGAAATACGTGCGTGAATTTGCTGAAAACCATCTGCAAAACGATGCGTATTTTAACAGCGGAATCTTGTTGATGAACTTAAAAAATATGGCAAAAAACCAACAATTATTACTGGATGTTAAAGTTCCACTAAAATACCCAGACCAAGATATTTTGAACGTCGGTCTGCATAAACAAATCAAGCCATTGGCACTGAAATACAACTTTGCCCCAGGGGTAAAAATATCTAAAAACTTCACAGGCCGCGATCGCAACGCCGACCAAGATTATAAAATTCTGCATTTCTATACGGCAAAACCATATTATTACCAATACGTTCCACACGATATGTACACAATGTTCTATAAACACTGTACGGCATTGAATTTCTATCCAGATGAATTTGTTGCTGACGAACAAAAACATTTTCGCAAACAGAAACAATCAACCCGCACAAACATCCCGTTTTTACGCATCCAAAACAACACTATCCGACTGTTTGGCATAAAAATCATCAGTTTTTAAGCCCAAAACCACCTGAAATCCGCAGAAATCCGCCATTTTTTCAACTTTTTTGCACACAGAATAGGGCACGTTTGCCAATTTTTAACATACAAAACCGATATTCTTACACCCATACCATACAAAAAATAAAATAATTTTATTGGTGTAATAACAGATAAATAAAATTATATCTTGATAAATTATTTCAAGCCACATAATCCCACACCAACCAAACAGACGCCCACCACAAACACGATATAAAAACACACACCAGAACACAAATCGTTTCACAAATCCCAACACAAAACGGCAGCGCAGTTTGAGTTGCAGTGCGTCCAAACATAACAAATCTATTTGTTATATCGGAAAGTATACACGTCAAAATATATTATGTTATACAGGCGCGCGGGCGAAAACGAGCGACAGCGACGTTTGAGCCGTGAGCGAACAACAGTTCGTGAAACATGCGCGCGCGAGTATACATGATAATGTATACCGCAAAGTATACATAATATACATTATGCGCCTTTGTGCAACGCCAACAAAGGGTTGCGCCCCGCCGTTTGCGCGCCCAAAATAAAAAACAGAAAAAGCCCCACACTACGACGCCCAGCCAAATAAAAACACAAAAAAAAACCAACACCACTATTCAAACTAAAAACAAAATGTTAAAAATTATTTTTAACAAAACAAATCAACGCCGATACTGCGTCCAATGTCATATTGACATCACACCTAAATTTACCCACCGAAACCCCTATTTAACGCGCAACGACCTGCCCGTACTCATTCAAATTCTCACATAAAAAAAGCAGGATTTTTGCCCTGCTTTTTTGTTAAACTGCTTTATTACAAATATTTTTTAACGCTTTGTAATCTTTTTAATTTTTGCAACCGACGCCGTCGCAACGTTTGTCAGGTTTTTCAGTCCCTTTTTCAGGTCACTTTCCTGATCCGGCGCGGTCGCAATCGGCTTTACCGCCGAACAACAATTCGGACACTTTGTCGCCGCAATATTGATTGTCGACATACAATACGGACACGCACGCGTTGTTGATGCTTTTTTATCACGCACCTTGCCCACCGCACGAACAATCAAAAATACCGCAAACATTGTAATCAAGAAACTGACGATAGAATTCAAGAACAAACCGATATTCATTGTCGTTGCACCAGCCGCTTGTGCCGCCGCAACCGTTGGGTAATGCACGCCCACTTCGCCGCCAGCCAATACTACAAACAACTGAGAAAAATCAACACCCCCAATCAACAGCCCTATTGGCGGCATAATAATATCTTTGACCAATGAATTTACAACACTGGTCATGACACCGCCGACGATAATACCGACTGCCATGTCAATTGCACTGCCGCGTTCGATAAAAGCACGAAAATCCGCCAAAAATTTACTTTTTATCATTATTTTGCCCTTTTATTTTGTCGTTATATTTTTCTATTGCACAAACAACCTTGCCCAGTGTTTTCCGCAAACTCTCGTCGCGGGTTTCGACCGTTATATCAGCCAAGGCGTACGTAGAATACCGTTCTTTAATCAACTGTGCCAAAATTTTATGGCTGTCAGCATGCAATAATTGCGGACGTGTGTCGCGAAAATTCGTCCTTTTTACAAGCAGTTCCAAATCTGCCTTTAACCAAATTGTTAACGCCCTGCCCGCCATCATTTCACGCACCGCAGGGGTGATAAATGCCCCCTCGCCAGTGGAAATAACCTTGACCACCGGCGGTGTATCCATCAGGCGCGCAATCACACGCTGTTCAACACGACGAAATTCATCCTCGCCATACATGGAAAATATATCAACCACGCTGCAACCAGCCGCGTTTTCTATTTCTTTGTCAGAATCAACAAACGGCACGCCCAGTTTTCGCGCCAGCGCGCGCCCAACACTGGTCTTGCCCGCCCCCATCAAGCCGACCATTACAATCGGCTTGTCCAAATTTGGTTTTATTTTTTCATTCATACAAAAAATCATAATAAAAAAGACCGCCCCCGACAATAAAAAATTCAAAACACACAAAAATATGATATAATATACACATAGAACCAAAGAGAGAGAACATGAAACCAATATCTTTGTTTGCATTATCTGTTTTTGTATCGGTGTATGCCGCATCTGCGCACGCCGCACCCACAACGGTTTATGCGAACAGCATATCGGCACACAACGTTGCCGCAATGCAACACACAATTATGAACAACACCATACGTTCTTTCAGTGGGACAATGGCGGCGGCATTGGGGTCGCGTGGCGAATTACAATACGAAAAAAAGTCCCCCGCCCCACAAAAAATTTCAATTGACCAATATGGTCGCATGCCAGAATATGGCACAATGCCACTGTATGGCGAATATGGCGATGATGGTTCGGTATTTGGTCGTGGTGGTGGCGACATGGGTTCGCGCCCAACAATCAACGGCATGTGGCTGAATTGGCAGCATGTTGGCGACGACGCAAAATTCGACCATATGGACACGCTGGATTCTGATTACAACGTAATTATGTTTGGCCTGTCTGGTGGTGATGCCCAGTTTGGCAATGGCATAACTGATTGGGGTATGTTTGGTGGATATGCCGGCGGAACGCAGACGAACAGCACACTGGACATTACCGAAAATGGCGGATACGTTGGGTTCTATAACGGCTATGCATGGGGCGGATTAAACATTTCGCTGATTGCAAATGCTGGCGCAATGTACAACAGCGCGGAATTTGACACTGGCACGGACGAATATGCAAACATGTGGGTTGGTGGCGCAATAAACGCGGCGTACAACATCGCACTGGATGCAACGTTTACATTACAGCCAAACGTCTATGCTGGTTATACATGGATAAAGTCCGCAAACTATACATCAATCGACGGCGCACATATTGCGAACCAAAACTTTAATATGTTCGAGGTTGCCCCCGGTGTCCGCGCAATCAAACAAATCAGTCGTGGCTGGTTTGGGTTCATCGGTGCAAAATATGTGTTTAATTTTGCGCACGGTGGCGACACGGTCGTTGACAACATAAAACTGGACGAATTAGAAATGAACGATTATTCAGAATACGGTCTGGGTATTGAAACATCTGTGGATCGTTTCAATATGTCCATCAATGTTGGACGACGCGACGGCGGCCGTACCGGCTGGACATTTGGAACAAGTTTGAAATATTTGTTCTGATAAAAAAACACCGCCATTTGGCGGTGTTTTTTTTAATTTTCATGATAATAGCATTTGTCATCTGTACTAGAATTTACAAATTCATATGTGCCGGTATAATCTGCGCCACGAATAACAAAGCAACTTTCGATTCCTTCCAGTGACGAACCGTTATAGACCGCGTTGGCCTCGGCATCATCATCAGGGTTATTTGGACATTTTTCACACAGACCAAACAAGATATTCACTTTTTTATAATAATAGCCATCTTTGCATTTATTTTCATAACCACTGCCACATGTATAACCATCGCTATCACACGAATATTTACGTCGCCAACAACCATTTGGATTATTTGAATCTGTGACCGACCCGTTCCAGCCCCCGCATTGCCATTCTGTCGTTTTATAACCGCAATTTTCATACGTACATTTTGGCTTCTTCTCGCACACAAAGGGTGTAACACTCTTGGTATTAGTGCACGCACTGGATGACAATGTTTTTTTACTTTGCGCCTTTATTTGATACGTACTTTCACAAGACGAACAAGATGTATACGTTGCATCACCAAAAACCCGTAAACGTTCCCTGGAACAATTTGGAATACTGGTTGTTTTTAATGTGTAACTTGTTTCTGTACACGTTGTTGGTTTTGAACACTTTGCTAGGTATGCGATATTTCCGCATTCCGATATCGTATATGATGAATAATCACCAATCGCAATGGCCGTACCACCCGAGTTACCGCCAGTATCAGACCCCGCATAGCCACTTTTGTAATACCCGCTTTTACACGTATTGCATTCCGCCAAATAAAATTTAGAACCCGACGACGTCGTTACCTGATACGTAACGAATTGTGAACACGACGTACTGTCCAGCGATGATGAATTTACTGCGCCGCTTAAAATTCCCGACGTCGCATACGATATCAAACAATTACCAGATGATGCGTATTGCACCCCTGGGACAGGTGTTGCATGCGCGCCATACACCATCAGTGTCAGCACAATAAATGCGAAAAATTTTCTCATATATTCTTTCTCCCCGCGTCTGCAAAAACAAAACCACCAGTTTTCACAGGTGGTCAGGAGGTTGAGAACAATCCAATGAATTGTGTCGCGTATTTGATATTCCGCGAACCCTCCTGACCCAAACGTCAGGAG
>UROD01000023.1 GCA_900549365.1 uncultured Rickettsiales bacterium
ATTACGATAACATGAGTACAGGTATGGGACTTCTTACCGGTGTTATCAATGGATTTGCAACGGCTGTGGGATTCCTCGTTTCTATCGTATTGATGGCCGGAATCCGTGAAAAAGTGGAATATAATGATGTACCGGAATATGGCCCGTATTATCAATCGCAGCGTCGTGATATTTATCACAGTGTGGCGGCAGATTTATTGGCGCGTGGGTTGGCGTATCCGTGCTTTTTAACCGCCGACGATATGGAACAAATTCGCACAAATCAAAAGGCGGCGGGTTTTGCCACGGGTATCTATGGTGAATTTGCGCGCGACCGTGATTTGACCGAAGATGAAATTACGGCGCATCTGGACAATGGTGATGTGCCGACGATTCGTTTGTATGCGTTGGGCGACCCGTCAAAACGCATTTTCTGCAAGGATGCTGTGCGTGGTTCAATTGGATTCCCAGAAAATAATGAAGATATTGTTTTGATTAAATCAAACGACAGATTGCCAACATATCATTTTGCGCATTTGGTTGATGACCACTTTATGCGCACAACGCATGTTGTACGTGGCGAAGAATGGTTGCCGTCGTTCCCGCTGCATGTGCAGTTATTCCGTATGATGGGTTGGACGCCACCAATGTATATTCATACATCAACGATTGACAAGATTGATGCGGAAACCGGCAAACAGCGCAAGTTGTCCAAGCGTAAAGATCCAGAGGCAAACGTTGCGTTTTTCTTGGCCGATGGGTGGCCGACGGCGGCTGTGTTAGAATATTTGGGAAATATTGCGGCATCGGGTTATGAAGAGGCCAAATCCAAAGGGCAGGTTTCGTCTATATGGCAATACCCACTGCGCGTGAAAAAGATTCCTATTTCAGGTGCGCTGTTTGATATGAAAAAATTAGAATGGTGGGCACGTGAATATATCGCAACATTGTCTGTGCCGGATTTGGTGCGTAATATTACAGATTGGGCGAATGAATACGGCAATGACGTGCAAAAGATGCAGGTTAAAAATCCACAGTATCTGGCGGCGATGCTGGGTATTGAACGTGATAACCCAAAACGCATTCGCAAGGACTTTATCACATGGGCGCAAACCTTGGGCGAGGTTGCGTATTTCTGGGATGCGTTGCACAACAAAAATACAGAATTTGAATTTAACCGTGATGTCTTGGGGGCATTTTTGGAAACATATAATGCGTCAGATGACAAAGACACATGGTGGAACAAGATTGTCGCGGTTGCAACGGCGATGGCGGTTAAAAATGGCGATGTTGCAATGAATTTGCGCGTGGCGATAACAGGACGTACAAATACGCCCGACCTGTATTCTGTGATGCAGGTAATGGGTGGCGATATGGTTGAACGTAGAGTAAAGGAGATTATAAATGGTTAAAACAAAAAAGCATTCGCGGGCCCAGGTTAAACAGGTAAAACGCGATGAACGTGGTGGACGTTTATTGCGCATATTGCGCGCAACAGGGTTGTTCCGTTGGGAACGTCCCAGCACAAAAAGTGAAGAAGTGTTGAATATTTTAACACACGGCATTGGTATTGGTTTGGCGATTGCGGGGCTGACACTGTTGGTTGTGTATGCGGCGTTGGCGGGTAATGCATGGGCAATCGTATCGTGCGCGATTTTTGGTTTGACCATGTTCACACTGTATTTCGGTTCAACTATGTGTCATGCAACCATTGGTAAAAAGGGCGAATGCTTCTTTGAAGTATGGGACAGCGTTGCCATCTATGCCTTGATTGCCGGCACATACACACCGTTTATGTTGGTGAATTTACGTGGGCCGATTGGTTGGACGGTGTTTGGTATTTTGTGGGCGATTGTGATTTTTGGCGCATTTATGAAAATTCGTAATCCAAAGCAACAGCCAAAATGGATGGTATTGTTATATCTGGTTATGGGATGGACATTGCTGTTTATTTTGCCGGCAATGATAAAATATATTCCTGCGCGCGGTATGTGGTTTATTCTGGCGGGGGGGCTGTCTTATTCCGTTGGGGTTATATTCTATCTGTGGCGTAAATTAAAATTCTCGCATGCAATATGGCACTTGTTCGTAATTGGGGGCAGTGTGTGCTTCTTTTTCGCGGTGCTGTTTGGATGCATAATTGATTATTAATAAAAATGCCGGTTCGCCGGCATTTTTTATTGATTTTTGTATAATATCGTCATAGAATGCGTGGGACATGAAAGAATTTATGATTATTTTGACATTCACAACAACTACAACAACCCCCGCGGGGGTGTAATTTCTATTTGCGGTTTTTACCGCGCAGTGCAATAATCAAACAAAACAAAAAAACAACAAAAAACCAAAGTAAGAAAGGTTTATAATTATGTCATATCCAATCGAAACGATTCGTCATTCGCTGGCGCATGTTATGGCGGCGGCGGTTCAGAAACTGTACCCAGATGTCAAATTCGCTGGTGGGCCGGCGATTGAAAACGGCTTTTACTATGATTTTGATACAGAACACAGATTTTCCGAAGAAGATTTTGAAAAAATTGAGCATGAAATGCATGCCTTGATTAAATCTAACGGCCGGTTTGAACAACGTAATGTCAGTTTGGACGAAGCCAAACAGTTGTTCGCAGACCAACCATATAAAATGGAATGGTTAAAGGAATACGATGCCGCGGGCGAGGCACTGTCCATCTATACTTTCCGTGATTTTACCGACCTGTGCCGTGGACCACACGTTGAATCATCAAAAGATTTACCACGTGATGCGTTCAAGATTCGTAATGTTGCGGGCGCATACTGGAAAGGGGACGCGAAAAACAAAATGTTGCAACGTATCTATGTTGATGCATTTGCAACAAAAGAAGAATTGGAACAGCATTTGAAAAATGTGGCCGAGGCCGCTGCGCGCGACAACCGCAAATTGGGCAAAGATATGGATTTGTTCCACTTTGAACCAGATTATGCCCCAGGGGCGGTATTCTGGCATGACAAGGGTTACAAAATTTATCGTCGTCTGATTGAATATATTCGTGGTCGTCAGGAACGGGCAGGGTACTTGGAAATTTCCACCCCGTCTGTTATGGACAGATCATTGTGGGAACGCAGTGGACACTGGGCGAAGTATGGCGAACACAACTATTCTGGTAAAACCCAAGATGGTAAAACATTCTGTGTAAAGCCGATGTCGTGCCCTGGTGGTATGCTGGTGTTTGGTCAGGGGATTAAATCGTACAAAGATTTGCCAATGTATCTGGCCGAGTTTGGCAAGGTAAATCGTTACGAGGCCGCAGGCGGCTTGTCCGGTCTGATGCGCGTGCGCGAATTTACCCAAGACGATGCACATATTTTCTGCACCGAAGAACAGTTGGAAGCCGAAGTTGTAAAAATCTTGCGCTTTATCAAAGATATTTATGGCAAGTTTGGCTTTGACAAGATTTCGATGAAATTGGCAACGCGTAAAGAATCTGAATTTCGTATCGGTTCAGATGAAATTTGGGACAAAGCCGAAGGTGCATTGAAACGCGCGTTGGACGACAATGGTATTGAATACGAAATTGCCGAAGGCGACGCCGCATTCTATGGCCCGAAAATCGATAACTATCTGAAAGATTCCATGGGCAGAATTTGGCAGTGTGGTACGGTTCAGTTGGATATGAATTTGCCAGAACGTTTTGATTTGTCTTATGTTGGCGAAGATGGCGAAAAGCATCGTCCAATTATGTTGCACCGTGCAATGTTGGGTTCGATTGAACGCTTTATGGGAATCTTGCTGGAATCAACCGGTGGTAATTTGCCATTGTGGTTGTCCCCAGAACCAGTTGTCGTTGCGCCAATTTCAGGCAAGGTGTCTGAATACGCAACAATGGTTGCCGATGAATTGCGTAATGCGGGCGTGTGGGCGCGTGCCGATTTGCGTGACGAAAAGGTCAACTACAAGATTCGTGAACTGTCGTTGGCGAAAACACCGGTTATTGCGGTCGTTGGCGAAAAAGAAGCGGCAGACAAGACCGTAACGTTGCGCCGTTTGGGTGTGGACAAACAGGAAACAATGCCGTTGTCTGAATTTATCGCCCAGATGGTTGATGCGGTCAAGATGCCACGATAAAATGAAAACAAACATATGGCGCGCTGTTTTATGCGCGCCATACTTGTGCAAGAAAGAAAAGGGCAGGAAATGAAAAAAGTATTGATATTGTTGGCAATTGTGGCGATGCCCGCCATGTTGACAGCGTGCACCCGTACGTGCGAAACAGAACCAATTGTAGAGGAAAATCATAAACTGATTGTGCCACCACATTTCGGGCAAATGCCTAAATAATTTCGTCATATATTCTTTGTTAATTGTCTTTTTTGTGATATAATTATTGCAAAGAACTATGGGGGAATTTCCAGATGAACGAAGATAACAACAATTTGGATTTATTAGATTTAGATGATGCAAATGACGTGGACGCATTGCCTGATGCGACACCTTTTGCCACACCGCGGCCGAAAAAGCCATGGCTGTTGATGGCGGTGGGGGTCATTGTAATTATTTTGGCGACATATATTATTGTTCGCACAATTGGGGGAAATTCTTCGTCTTCAATAGAGGTTGACTTGGACGCCCCAGCGGTAATTGTTGATGATGGTGCGTTAAATGTTCCTGCACGTCCAGCAGCCGCGCCGGCGCAACCAGCCAGTGTGCAACCCGCGCCAGCACCAGCGGCGGTCGCACCGCAACCTGTGCTTGCACCACAGCCAGTGGCGGCCCCTGTACAGGAAACAGTTGGAACACCTGTTCGTGTTGTCGAAGACAGAAAAAAAGTGACATTTAATCCTGATAAACCAGTCGCAGCAAAACCAGTGGCAAAGCCAAAGGCCGTAGCAAAACCAGCGGCAAAAGCGGCACCGAAAAAGGTTGTTAAACAACAGGTTGCCCCAGTACATGGTGGTTGGTATGTTCAGTTTGGTTCATACAGCACCCGCGCATTGGCCGAGGCCGCACAGCGCAAGATTCAGGCCGGTCACCAGAGTTTGTTTGCTGGCAAACAATTCGTAATCTTGGCGGCACAGTTGCCGAATGGAAAAACTACATACAGATTGCGTATCGCGTTTGCCTCGGCGGCCGATGCGAATGGATTCTGCCGTAATGCAAAATCCGATGGTCTGGATTGCTATGTTGCAAAATAATAAGGTAAGGGGAATAAAATGGCGAATTTAGGTTGGACTGAGATTCTGGTAATTGTCGTGCTGGTTATGATTTTATTCGGCAGTGCGAAGATCCCATCGATTATGAAAAATCTGGCCGATGGTATAAATGTGTTCAAGAAAGAAATGAAGACCACGCCAGCCGATAAAGCACCGGTTGTAAAACCCGCAGTAAAAAAGCCAGCGGCAAAAAAAGCCACCGCGCCCAAGAAAGCGGTTGCTGCGAAAAAGCCAGTTAAAAAAGCGGTCAAAAAGGTTGTAAAATAATTAAAAGCGCGCGAGGTTTTCGCGCGTCTTTTTATGCAAATAACAAACGCGGACAATTTTGTCCGCGTTTGTTTCTTACTGTCTGCGCTGTTCGTATTCTTCTTGTTCTTCGACCGTCATGGTTGCCAATGGGCGCGCCATCATACGGTTCAGACCAATTTCATCGCCAGATACAACACTGTACCCGTATGTGCCATTTTCAATGCGATCCAATGCGGCATTGATTTTACGCAACAGGTTGTTGTCGCGTTCTGACATACGCAGATTCATTGTGATATCTTGTTCATATGTTGCGTTATCCGAATCGTCACCAACACCCGCGGCCTCGGTCTTTTCGGCCAAACGTACCGCACTCAGAACCGAATCGCTGTCGTGCATTAGTTCTTCTTTTTGTGCCATCAACATTTGATAAAAGTACGCCAACTGTTGTTCGCACATGTACGGTTCGGATTTTTTCGGTGTATATTTTGGTGGTAATTCCAATGTCTTGTAATTTTTCTTGGCCGCCATTTATTACCCCTTTAATTCATGTATCCATTGTGTCAGTGTATCTGCGTCCATCAGGCCAGAGCGTGCCTCTATCAGTTCGCCGCCCTTGAATGCCAGAACGCTGGGAATGCTGCGAATGCCATATTTCGCAGGTGTACGTCGATTCGCCTCGTCAATTTCGAATTTTACAAATTTGACATCGGTAACCTCGTCAGAAACTGTTTCAAAAATAGGACCAAACATACGGCAGGGACCGCACCAAGATGCCCAGAAATCAACCAGTGTAATACCGCCACCCAACATTGAGTCAAAGTTTGTGTCGTTTGCGTGTTCCAAAGCCATCTTTTTCTCCTTAGTTATTGATATTCTGGGCAAGTGTATTATAATCAAGACAAAATGCAAGAGAAAACATATAAAATGAATAAAATCATATACTTAGATGCGGCCGCGTCCGCGCTAAAACCAGAATCAGTGATTCTGTCCGAAGAATCATTCCTGCGCGATATGTATGCGAATGCGGGGCGGGGGATTTGCGCGCGCGCAATGGCGGTTGATGAAATGGTTGCGGCGACGCGTCGCGCGGTGGCGGAATTTATGAATGCCGCGTCGGACAATATTGTATTCACGTCGGGTGCGACCGATGGGTTAAATCGTGTGTGTCACATTATTGGTGGTGCGCCAAATTTGCACGTGGGCGTATCTGCGTTGGATCATCACAGTGCGCGTCTGCCGTGGGTGGCGGCGGGTTGTAAAATTACAGAATGTCCATTGGACGCATCAATGAACATTGATGTGCATGCCATACCAAATGTTGATGTGTTAGTTATAACTGCGATGTCAAATGTACTGGGGCGCGCGCAAGATGTTGCGGCGATTGTACGCGCGGCGCGTGCGAAAAATCCAAATGTTATAACCGTTGTTGATGCGGCGCAGTATGTTGCGCATGATAAAATAGATGTCATAGATTGGGACGCAGATTTCGTATGTTGGTCGGCGCACAAGATTGGTGCAGATACCGGATTGGGAATAATGTACATTAAAAATCCGAATCGGTTTCGGCCAGATAAATTTGGTGGCGGAATGGTAAATCGTGTGAATGCAGATGGCACATTTACCATACAACCAGCCCCCGATTGTTGGGAGGCCGGAACATTACCATTGACCCAGATTGCGGGGCTGATGGCGGCAATTGAAAATATTTCATTACATCGTCCTGATATGGAATTGATAAAATATATGTATGATGCGTTATCAAAAAATCCGCGGATTAAAATTCTGACATCGCGTGATGCAGCAATTTTGTCATTTGTTATTTCTGATATGCACGTGTTAGATTTTGGGGCATTGGTTGGTGCGCGTGGGCTGTGTTTGCGCGTGGGGAATATGTGTGCTACATGGATTCATAATTATTTGGGCATTACAGGATGTGCACGTTTATCGGTTGGCCCTTATAATACAATGTCTGATGCGGCGGGTGCGGTTGATATTATAAACAGTGTGGTGAAATAAAATGGCGTTTACACGTGATGATATTATTGATGCGTTAAAGACGGTCTTTGACCCAGAAATTCCTGTGAATATTTGGGATATGGGTTTGGTGTATGATATTGTGATTGATGATGCGTCGGTTGTAATCAAGATGACATTTACCAGTCCAACATGTCCCATGATGGAAGAGTTGTTGGAACAAGTGCACGACGTTGTGCAACGCGTTGCAGGTGATGTGCCCGTGCGTGTTGATTTGGTGTGGGAACCTGCGTGGGATTTATCGCGTATGTCGGACGCCGCGCGCATTGAATTGGATTTAACCGAACACGGGTGGTAATAATGACGTTTGAACAAATCAAATATATGTTGGCAATGGTGGACACGCCCGCCGATAAATTGGAAATGGTGATGGATTTGGGTGCACATATGCCAGATGTGCCGTCGGACGCCGTATGCGCTGATATTATTGGATGTGCATCACATGCCGAAATTTGCCGTGTGGGTAATCGGTTTTATGGGCGCGCCGATTCGGCACTGGTTCGTGGTATTGTTGCGATTGTGACCGCGATGGTGGATGGACACACGCCAGACGAAATAAAACAAATGGATTTGGCGGGTACGTTTTCTGCGCTGGGGTTGCCGCTGGGGGCGGGGCGGTTAAATGGCGTAAATTCTATGATTCGTTTTTTGCAGAATTTGTGATACACTGTTTGGCATAGAGGGGCGTGGATGAACGAAGACGAGAGAATGTTCAAAATAGGATTGTGGTCGTTAGTTGCAGTAATCATACTGACAACCGGATTACAGGTTTGCTATCGCACCCAAAATTCTGCGCGTAATCGTGTGCGTCGTCAAATTGTCCAAACACAACAGGAAATTGCCGCACGTCAGGCGAACTTTGCGTCGTATGTCAGACCTGAAATTTTACGTAATTCGGTTGATGCGGTCAGCCCAAAGGTAGAGGTTATCAGTTTTCATAAAAGCGTTTCCATTGATGATTTACCAATGCGTAGCGCAGCGGATAATAAATAAGCATGTTCGAGGTTGGACGCGATATTTCAAAGTACAGTTTTATTGGCGGGGTCGAAAATAAACGCGGCCACGGTCGTTTGCGTATAGTTTATTATGTTTTCTTGGGCTTTATTTGTCTGTTTGGGCTGCGAACATTATATTTGGGCATTCAGGGAACAGACCGCACGCGTAATGCGGGTTCGTCGGGCAACTGGGTGGTCAGTCGCGCAGACATTGTGGACAGAAATGGCGACATTCTGGCAAAAAATATTGTATCTGGACATATTCAAATGTTCCCAAACAGAATAAAAGAGAAAGACAAGGACAGGGCGGCGAACCTGATACACCAGATTTTGCCGTATCAATACAGTGTGTCGGACGCATTGAAATTGGTAAATTCAGGGCGTGGGTTTATGTACCTGCAAAAATTCGCTAGTGAAAATCAGCGCAAGGCGGTTATAGATGCACGTATTGAAGGGTTAGAGGTTAAACAGGTTCAAACGCGTAAATATCCAAAACGTCGCCTGTTTGCGCATGCAATTGGCTTTGTCAGCGAAGATGACCAAAATAATCAACGTGGCCAAGAAGGGGCCGAACGCACATATGACGCATACTTGCGCGAAAATACTGCGCCGTTGCGCCTGTCGCTGGATTCGCGTATTCAATCGGTGTTTTATGAGCAATTATCGGCGGCAATGCAAAAATATCAGGCAAAATCTGCGATGGGTATGCTGATGAATTCGCGCACAGGTGAAATGTTGGCAATGGTATCTTTGCCAGATTTTGACCCCGAAATCAGAAACAAAGAAATCAGCACGAATATTAAATTCCGGCCGATGGGCGATTCGTATGAAATGGGGTCAATATTCAAAATCTTTAACACCGCCATGGCGATGGAAAACGGTATTACAAAAGAATACTATGTCAAAGAACCATTCAAGATTTATGATAAACGCGGTCGCGTGGCCAAGGCCGTGCACGATGTGCGCAGTTTCAAACCGCCGCGTCCGTATTTGTCAGTCGAAGAAATCATGTTGCATTCTTGTAATGTCGGCAGTGCGCAAATTGCGCTGGATTTGCCCGATGGCACACAGCAAGAGTTTTTCCACCGCCTGCATTTTGACGAACCATTGAACTTGGAATTTGGTCGTACGGCACGCACGCATTTACCACAACGTTGGTGGCCTGTTGAGCGCGCGACAATGTCATATGGGCATGGCATATCGGTAACACCAATGCACGTATTATTGGCGGTAAATGCGATGACCAATGGGGGGATTTATATTTATCCGACGTTGCAAAAACGTGATGTTGGTGCGGTACATGGCCAGCGCGTTTTGTCACCTGAAATATCGGCGCGCTTGCGCGGGATAATGTTGCGTGTTGCCGAAGAAACCAGTGGTCGTAAATCCCGTGTCGCCGGCATTCAGATTGGTGGCAAAACCGCCACTGCGGAAAAGTACACAAATGGCCGCGTTGATAATAAACGTAACTTGACGGCGTATGCGGCAATCTTTCCTGCGGCCGCGCCCCAGTATGTAATGCTGGTCATTTTGGACGAACCACATGGCACGTCAGAATCGTGGGGCTTACGTACGGCGGCGTGGAATGTTGTGCCTACAACTGGGAAAATTCTGGACAGTATCCTGCCGTTGCTATTTGAATAATTTTCGATTATAATACTCTTGATAATAAAAAAAGAGTATAGCGTGAGAAAGGTTGTTGATAAATCCATGCTGGGACGGGCATGGATGGTGGCGACGTCAAGTGACGACGCCATCGGTGCAGATAATTTAGTAAAAAAAATCTTGGCTACCCGTGGCATTGTTGATGTTGCGGATCAGGAACGTTTTTTGAACCCCAGTATCAAGGAATATATGCCAGACCCATCTGTATTGCGTGATATGGACGTGGCTGCGCGCGAAATTGCAGACAGTATTTTGCGTGGGGATAAAATTGCAATTTATGGTGACTATGACGTTGATGGTATTACGTCAACTGCAATTTGTGTCAAATCACTGCGGGCGTTGGGGGTTGACTGCATGTGGCATCTGCCCACGCGTGAGGGCGAAGGGTACGGTCTGAATCCGCATGCAATTGATGAAATTGCGGCGGCGGGTGCGAAACTGATG
>UROD01000024.1 GCA_900549365.1 uncultured Rickettsiales bacterium
GGGTTAGGTAGGACTTGAACCCACGACCAAAGCGTTATGAGCGCTCCGCTCTAACCAACTGAGCTACTAACCCACAGACGCAATTATATATGTTTTCGCATGCGTTGCAAGTGCTTTTTGTATTATATGCTTTATTTTTTCGCGGTTCTGTGGCAATATGATGCGCATGAGTTTAATAAAACCAATTTTGAATGATACCCAGATGGCGGCCTTTGACGCGGTTGCGCATTCTAATTCAAATGTATTGATTCTGGGTCAGGCGGGGACGGGCAAATCCACATTTGTAAATTACCTGAAATCTGCATTGAACAAGCGGGTTATCTGTGCGTGCCCAACCGCCGTATCTGCGTTAAATGTCGGCGGCCAGACAATTCATTCGCTGTTTCAAATCCAGCCGCGTGATTTCATTATGCCAGAATTATTAAAGTTAAAGGCAAAACCGCGTAATATATTAAATGCGACCGACGTATTGATTATAGATGAAATATCAATGGTTGCGCCCGATTTGCTGGACGCTATGGATATCTTGGCACGCAGTGCGCGCCGCAATAATGCACCATTTGGCGGCATCCAGATTGTTGCAATCGGTGATTTGTTTCAGTTGCCGCCGGTTATAACCCGCGATGCGGCTGAATTATATCAACAGGCATACGGTCACGAAAATGCGTACTTTTTTGATGCAAATGTTGCGCATCGGTGCGATTTTCGTCGTTTTGACTTTGAATGTGTGTATCGCCAGAATGATACGGCGTTGCTGGACAATCTGATTCAGTTGCGTCACGGCGAATTGGGGGCATTGGATTTCTTTAATAATTGCCAGATTACAGACGCCACGCGTCGCGCCAATGCCGTGATAATTACGCCGTTTCGTGCGGTTGCCGAACGCATCAATGCCGACCGATTGGCGCAAATCAATGCGCCGGTGGTATCATACGCGGGTGTTTTGTCGGGGACTTTTTCAGAACGCGATGTGCCTGCGCCAATGAATCTGACGTTAAAGGTTGGGGCATTGGTGGTATTTGTGAAAAACAGTGACAAGTGGCACAATGGTTCAATGGGCATTGTCCAGAACCTGACTGCGCGTGAAATAACGGTACAATTATTGAACAAAGACCACGATATTGTAACGGTTCGTCCTGATAAATGGGAAAAAATAGAATACACCCGCGATGAAAACGACCGCGTTATTGAAAACGAAGTCGGCAGTTTCAAGCAATTCCCGCTGAATTTGGGCTATGCCATGACAATACACAAGGCACAAGGTAAAACACTGGACGCAGTTGTGGTTGATATTTCGCGTGGTGCGTTTGCGCATGGTCAAACGTATGTCGCACTGTCCCGCACACGCAGCGCGGCAGACATGCATATCGCAACGCCGTTGCGCCCACGTGATGTTATTTTTGATTCCCGCGTGCTAAGTTTTGTTGATGCAAATCAACCATCATAATATTATACAGCGCATCGCCATTGCGTTTCATCTGGTCAAAATCAACGGTTTTTCCATTTACCAATTCGCGCACAGATGGCGCGGCGCGCCCCGTCAGCATATTTTTTGCACCACGCGTCAATGCGTTGCGTTCGGCATCAAATAATATACCGCCATCGTCCGACGTCATCATCGCTTGGCGTTCGGCGCGCAGAATCCCGCGGTGGTCGTGTTCGCCAGTAAATGTGCTGCGCAGATGCTGAACAATAAACAGATTGCCACGGTCGCCCGCAAAGAATGCCGGCACAACATCGGCAGAATTTTCAGACATATATCTGGCGAATGCGTTGGCGTGATTTTGCATTGTGGTATCTTCGGCAGATGCAAATGAAATTGTGTTAAATCGGCGACGATTGGGGTTCAATGGGGTCAACGGCCCGTGCTGAATCACCAGTAAATTATGCTGAATCTTGGCAATTTGTTCGGGCGTGCGGCCCGCGGCGACCAGTTGCCCCGCCATATAGTCGCCCAGTTGCGTTATAGCCGCTGCACCATGACTGTGCGCATAAAACATAATATTGCGCATATTTTTTATTGCCGTGTTTATCGGACGCACGCGACCGTTTTCGTCAAACAGGCGCGGCCGCAACAGTATGTTATATAAATCGATAACATAATTTGGCACGGGTTCTTTTGCGCGCATTTCGTCCAAACGGACGGTCTGGGCGGCGCGCGCGACAGGGTGGTCAGCCAAATTTAATTTGCGTCCTGCACGATGAAACAAATCGGCACGTTCCAGTGATGGACTGCGCGATGCAAAATCATATACCACCGAATAAACATTTACCCCTGATACGTTTTCTTCGGCTAATGCGCGATACAGCATTTTGCCATATGAATTTGCGTGACTGTCAGAATTGGTCAGTTCGCCACCAAATGCCACGACCGCTGGTACGTCTGTGGGCACAGACAGTGCGATAGACATATGATACATGTCCGCGCCATCTGGGGCGGTACGTTGAATAACGTGGGCGCGACTGGGGCGATATGCGGTCATAATTCTTTCTCCATCATAATGGCATCATTGCCATCATAGTATTTTGGACGAATACCAATCTGGTGAAAACCTGCACGTTCATATAATTTGCGGGCAGGGGCGTTGTTTTCTGCCACTTCTAGAAATAATTTTTTTATACCGCGGGCGCGCAAATCTTGTTCTGCAACAACCAGCATTGCACTGGCAATGCCTGCGCGACGCGCATCGGGGTGAACGCCAATGGTGATTATTTCGGCTTCGTCCGCGACAGCGCGATAAACAATAAATCCATTTTGACTGGCAATAATATCACAGCCCGATTTTTTCAAATCGGCAAAATCCTGTGCCGTCCATGGTTTTGACGGAAAACAAGCGCGATGCAAAGATTCCAGTTCATTCAGCATGTGTGGCGTGCTCTTCGGCATAACTGGGACGCAGGTACATCGGAACAACAACGTCCAGATTACCCGTGGCCAGTTTCTGTTCGGCAATTTTTGTTGCCAGCGTTAAATCAAATGGTTTATGCCCAACTGTTTGCGGACATTCCATTTGGCGTGTTTCTAATTCATCAATAGACATCGTTTGGGGCTGTGTTTTCGCAGACGCAACAAAGAAATCACCACGACCAGATTCAATCGCAACAAATGCGTCCGGCGTGGCCGCCAAATACAGTTCAAATGCATTGATTGGCACAACTGGAATATTTAATCCCATTGCCAACCCTTTGGCATATGCGATTCCCAGACGGATTCCTGTAAAACTGCCCGGACCCACAACAACGGCAACAGCGGTCAAATCACGCCAAGACGCGCCACATTCGTGCATAAATTTTTCACATGCGGTTGGCAACGCAACGGATTGTTTTCCCGCGTCAACGCGCGTGTGTTGCGCGCCCAGTACAAATTCCAAGCCCGCCCCAGATGTATTTATAACCAATATCATTTTATCGTGCCTTTGGTGTTCTGTTTTTTATCATGCACAATGCCATATGTGCAAATAGTCCATTATACATATTGGAATTGCCGTTTTCGGTGTTGCGGGTATATAACAAAGCCCGACCGAATTTTTCCAATGGGTGCACACAAATCAGTTCGTGCACACCCGACGAAATCCGATATACATCGTTATCAGACGAACGTGCGCAACGTATGATTGTCGCAGGATTCCGCAATATTTTATAAATCGAATATTGTTCTACTAAATTCATAACTGTTATCTTTTTATATTATGCGCGTGCACCAAAACCAATTCGTTTTGCCATGTTTGCTGATTTATGCGTTGCCAACAATTCATCGATTTTTGCAATCGTAAATTCTGTTTTTGTATCTTCGCAATTATTCAATAACAGTTCGCGACGCAAAATGGCGGTTAATTCACGCTGTAATTCACGCACCCCTTGTTCAGACGTATAATCGTGAATAATGTGTCGCAATGCATCATCAGAAATCACAATATTGTTTGGGTTCCATCCTGTATCATGTGCCGCACGCGCAATCAAATGTTCGCGTGCAATACGTACCTTTTCATCTTCGCTATACCCAGGGATTTCAATGATTTCCATACGGTCTTTCAGTGCTGCCGACATATTCAAACTGTTGGCGGTGGCAATGAATAATACGTTGGACAGGTCAAAATCAACCTCTAAATAATGATCACGAAACGCTTTGTTTTGTTCTGGGTCAAGGATTTCCAGCAACGCAGATTCCGGATCACCACGCCAATCACGTCCCATTTTATCAATCTCGTCCAGAACAATCACAGGATTATTTGCCTTGCAACGTTTTAACGCGTCCATAATACGGCCAGTTTGTGCGCCTATGTACGTCTTGCGATGACCACGAAAGTGCGCTTCGTCTGAAACGCCACCTAATGAAATACGGTGATATTTACGCCCCAGCGCACTGGCAATGGATTTTGCCAGCGATGTTTTGCCAACCCCAGGGGCACCAACGAAACATAAGATGCTGCCCTGATTACCGCCCGTTTTTTTCATAACGGCAATATGTTCCAAAATACGCTCTTTGACCGCTTGCATACCGGAATGTTCGCTGTCCAATACGCTGCGTGCCACATTCAAATCAATTTCAGATTTATCAGATTTGCCCCATGGCATTGCCAACAATTCGTCCAAATAAGATTTTAATAATGCGCCATCATTAGACATTGGCGCAAAAGAACGCATGCGTTTCCATTCTGTCATGGCTTTTTCGCGCACGTCCGCGGGCAGGGGGGCTTTTTCAATACGCTTGCGCATATTTTCAGAATCTGCCTCGTCACTGTCTTCGCCCATTTCGTGCTGAATAGCGCGCATTTTTTCTTGTAAAATCGCCTCGCGACGGCCGCGTTCCATCTGTTGCTGAATACGACGATTGATGGAATCTTCTATCTTGGCAGTTGCCATAATCAGGTTGATTTGTTCCAGCAAGATTACCAATTTGTCGTGCCAACTGGTTGTGCGCAGAATACGAATTGCCACGTCGGGTTCCAGTCCCGCCATCTGAATCACACCATCAACGAATGCCGCCAATGGATAATTCTGCATCAGGCCACGCAGACGGTCGGCCTTGAATTTACGTACGCCAGATAATTGCTGCATATTTTCGGCAATTTTATCGCGCAGTGCGATTGTCTGTTCGTCGCGTTCATCATTTGCGACAACAATCGGTGTAACATCAGCAGAAAACAGACCGTCCGATACTGTAATGTCTGTCAAATTCACGGCATGCGTGGTCAGAATAATAACATGTATCGAACCGTCCGGCATACGTAATACATGCGCAATATCGCCAATCGTGCCGATGTCATAAATATCTTCGGCGGCGGCGGGATACGACCACGAATGCTGGGGCACTAAAACAATGCGCCCGCCAGACGCGGCGGCGGCCTCTATACAGGCGATGGATTGTGGGTTGTCAACGTACACCGGTACAGTAATATCGGGGTGAACAACCAAATCACGAACGGGTAAAATAAATTCTTTCATAGCGAAATAAATATAAGATATTTTTACAATAATTCAAGAGTAATAAAAATCCCCCGAAAAAATCGGGGGATTTCAATTCTCTAGTACCATTGGCTTAACGACGACGACCATTAAAACCATTGTATTGTGCGGTGTTGCTGGAACGTTTTGACAAATAACGTGCCGCAATCAAGACCAACCATTCAACCGCCAACATGCCCATATAGGACAGTTTGTTGTCAATACCGTTGACCCAGCCCAAAACATAAACAATCTGTGCCATGAATGATACATACAAAATACCAAACATGCTGGTAAAGAATACCTTTTTTACTTTTCCAAACATTTTTCTGCCTTTTTTCCCTTGTATTAAAATTTATCAATGTCGGGTTTCTGGTGCCAGGTACCCGACCAACCCCGCAATAAGCGAAATGGATACAATCAACAATTGCCAATCATATCCGATGCCATATTAGGCAGCCATTGCAAGGCGAACATTGTCGTTCGCAGCGATTCTATCGCCATTCAGTTTTTAATCGGCTTTTAACGACGCCATGTCGGATTCAATCTTTTGTCTTTACTGCGCCTGTCGAAACTATGTCAGCCCCCCGACGTTCAACCACTGCGGTCAAACAACCACAATGATTTTCTGAAATCGAAATAAAATTGGTGGAGCTGTGGGGTACCGCCCCCCAGTCCAAAACGTCTATTCCACAAAGATTTCAGAATCATCATCGCTTGCGCGACGCGTATATTATAAATATTTACGGTGGAAATTGCAAGTTTTTAAGTTATAATCACGGAAAATAGGATAAAAAATGAAATTCTTAGATAAAGCAAAGATTACAATCAAAGCAGGCGACGGTGGCAACGGCAGTGCCAGTTTCCGCAGGGAGAAGTATATTGAATTTGGTGGTCCAAACGGTGGCGATGGCGGTCGTGGTGGCGATATTGTTTTTCGCGCCGTGCCAAATGTGAACACACTGATTGATTATCGTTACAAGACCAATTTTGCCGCGGGACGTGGTGAAAACGGTATGGGCAAAATGCGTACGGGCGCGTCGGGCGAAACATTGATTTTGCCGGTGCCAACGGGTACGGTCATTTTGTCCGAGAACGAAGAAATTGAATACGCCGACCTGTCTGCCGATGGTATGGAATATCGTGCGGTGCGCGGCGGTAATGGCGGCTGGGGCAATCTGCATTTCAAAAGCCCAACAAATCGTGCCCCACGTCAGGCAAATGACGGTCTGCCTGGGGAAGTGCGCACGGTTGTTTTGCGCCTGAAATTGATTGCAGATATTGGCTTGGTCGGTTTCCCAAATGCAGGCAAATCAACATTGCTGTCGGCGGTGACATCGGCGCGTCCAAAGATTGCAAATTACCCATTTACAACATTGAATCCGCAACTGGGGGTTATGTACGCACACAATCGTGAATATGTGCTGGTTGACCTGCCTGGGCTGATAGAAGGGGCATATACCGGTGTCGGTCTGGGGGACAGATTTTTGGGGCACGCAGAACGTACAAAGTTGATACTGCATGTCATTGATGGCACAGAACCAGATTGGGCTGCACGCTATGCGGCAATTCGCTATGAAATGGATTCTTATGGTGGTGGATTGGTGCACAAGCCGGAAATGGTTATCATAAACAAAATTGATGCAATTGACGATGATGAATTAAAAACTCGGCTGTCCGATTTCAAGAAATCATTTGGACGTAAAAAGAAACCGGAAATTATAACCATCAGTGCCGCCGGTATGCTGGGCATTCATGAATTGATTTCTGCGATTGAAAAGAAATTTTTGGAGATAACAGAACATGAAAATATACAGAAATCCGCTGGCGACGTCATTTCCGACAAATGACGACAAAATTTATGCGTATTCAACCGCATGCCTGAATGGCGCAGTCGCACATCGCCCAGATTACACAACAGTGCCACTGAAAACATTAAACCCCGCACTGGTTGAATTTATTGGTGGTCTGTGGCGTGTCCAGACACCATGCGATTACAACGTGCAAAATATTCGTGGCAAAGATTTGATTATTGGGGCGCGTCTGCCACATCAGGAAAAAACATTCTTTGAATATTACGAGGCCAGTTTACTGACATTCAACTGCTATGGCCCATTGACGCCGCGTTTTGATGTTGTTGTTGCAAAATACACCACAGATCATGGCACATATTGGTCTTATGGGCGTAATATTGCAGATGCACGTGCATTCTTGGGCATCCGTCTGTACGACGAATATATGGATTTGATTCATTCGGTTGCCTGTCGGAAAACCGCACAAAAATCCAAATAATCGCGACGTTTATCTTTCGTTTGCTTTTCTCTTTCTTTCTGCTAGAATCTGGGTGTGAAAAACAATAAAAAGGAGAAAAGGCACATGGCACAAGTATCATTAAAGGGTACCCAAACCGAAAAAAACTTGCTGATTGCGTTTGCTGGCGAATCACAGGCGCGTAATCGCTATTCATTCTTTGCGTCCAAGGCCAAAGACGAAGGTTATCAGGCAATTTCAAAAATCTTTTTGGAAACAGCCGAACAGGAACGTGAACACGCATCTCGTTTGTTCAAATTCTTGGAAGGGGGCGATTTGGAAATAACCGCATCATTCCCAGCGGGAAAAATCGGCACAACATTGGAAAATTTGCAGGCGGCGGCATTTGGTGAACACGAAGAAAACACCAACATGTACCCAAAATTTGCCCAAATTGCAGCCCAAGAAGGTTTCCCTGCAATCGCAGATGTGTTGAAAAACATCGGCTATGCCGAACGCTATCATGAATCACGTTATCGTGCATTGATTGACGCGATTGAAAACGGCACATTGTTCAAGCAAGATCATATTGTTATGTGGCGTTGCACCAATTGCGGTATGTGGCATATTGGCACAGAAGCGCCAAAGGTTTGCCCAGCATGTTTGCACCCACAGGGCTATTTCATCAGCGAGGGTACAATTTCCCGCTGTGACACGAACGAAGGGTTCTGTGAATACACAAACATTGATGACTAAAAAACGCCCGTTTGGGCGTTTTTCTTATTCCCCAGCAGGGATGGGCGCGCAGCAGTGCAACGGGGGTTGTCACTTGCCTGAAAGAATTAATAAAACATAACCGCCTTGCAATTTATCAATAAATATTTATAATGATGCCCAAATGCACCCGTGGCTCAACTGGATAGAGCATCGCCCTCCGAAGGCGGGGACTGCGCGTTCGAATCGCGCCGGGTGCGCCAGAAATAATACCCTGAATATTATATAGGCAAGGGGGCTTTACGTATGAAACGTTTTGCAATTTTTGTTCTGCCATTCGCGCTGGCCGCATGCAACAGCATGTATATCAAACCAAACACGCTGGACGTGACCCAGAAATTTTACGCCACACGTGGCGGGTATTCTATGCGTCGCAGTATCAAAGAGCATATGGAATCACGCGGTTATCACGTCGTTGTTGGGCAAACAAAAACATCTAATGATTATTCTGGTGATGCGTATGATATTGCGATTGATAAAGATGAAATTCCGTCTGACGCGCGATATGTTGTGCGCGTCGCTGAACGTCGCGAAATATTCAATCCGTTTTGGTGTCCGTTCAATGGGTTCTGGTGGTGGAACTTTAATGTATCTGTGGCCGACCAGAAAACTGGCGAAGAATTGATGTCGTGGCGTGGTCGCGGGTGTCAGAACAGTTCGTTGCGCAAATTGGACGCCGCGTTGGACGAATTGGAAATGACCGAACAACCAGTCATTGCAGAGTAAAAAACAAGCCGCCAAATTGGCGGCTTGTTTTTATTTCTGGTTCTGGTGCAGGCCTGCTTTCCACATAACCCACCGGCCAAAATTATTTATTTTACCGATGCGTTCCAAATGTTTGTGATCCAGCCCTTCGCCAGAGATGCCTTCATAAGCATCAATCAATTCTTGGGGGTTATGACCCAAACGTTCGTATTGTGTGGCCATAACGCCAAATGCATAGTTTTTATTGCTGATTGCCACATCGTCCATGTCAATCAGACCCGCGTATTCCCCATCGGACGAAACGATAATATTCTTTGGCGTGATTCCGCAATGGTACAATCCCATGTCGCTTTTTTCGCCACGATTCATAATACGTGTTGCGCCTGCAAACAATGGGGCGACGATTTTGCTGGTGTTTTCTGCGACATCATATTGCACCACCTGATGAATATTTGAATACATCGTTTTGGTTAACGTGTGTAAATCTATTTCAGACATTTTAATAAAATCATCAACAATGGCGCGATATATTTTTTTAACAGACGCGTCGGGCATTCCGTCTTTGACGCATTCATATAACGTACGTCCTGGAATCATCTGATATGTTTCCATCCACGATGATTTGTATACGTGTTGTTCCAGTTTTGGCACAGAAATACCGTGCTGATTCAACGTGCGATTGAATTGTATGTTCTTGAACAGCATATCAAAATCGTTGAATTTGAACATATATTTGTTGTCATTTTCGTCTTGGACAACGAATGTGCAATACCCCGTACCAGGGATGTGGGGGCGTTCAATTTTTGTAGCGTATGGAATAATACTGCGAATTGCTTGAAAATAGTATGTTGGAACAGTACTGTTTTTACTCATATAATTTATCCTTTTAGATTATTGCCAAATATATTTTATGTCAATTTTTGTGAATGTCAAGGGGTGTAATAATACAAATGTTTTAATCGCGCGACAATGCGGCCAGCATAAAATCGTCTAAATCCCCGTCCAGAACCGCGGCGGAATCTGTTTTTTCAACACCTGTGCGCACATCTTTGACCAACTGATATGGGTACAGGACATAGTTGCGAATTTGGCTGCCCCACTCAATTTTTTTCTGGGCGGCCTTGGCTGCGTTTTCTTCGGCTGCGCGTTTTTCTAATTCTAATTCATACAAACGCGAGCGCAATATTTTCATTGCCATATCTTTGTTTTGAAACTGGCTGCGTTCGTTTTGGCACGTGACGACAATGCCTGTTGGTATGTGGGTAATGCGCACTGCGCTGTCGGTTTTGTTTACGTGTTGGCCACCCGCCCC
>UROD01000025.1 GCA_900549365.1 uncultured Rickettsiales bacterium
GCGGTTAAATTGGACGTGCCACGCAATCGTGAATTTGGCGATTTCGCTACAAATGCCGCAATGGTTATGGCGAAAAGCGCGGGGAAAAATCCACGTGAATTGGCAAACGAATTGTTGCCACGTCTGCGCGAATTAGAATTTGTTGCCGATGTGTCGGTTGCTGGCCCTGGGTTTATAAACATAAAATTACGCGATGCTTTCTTGTGGAATGCTGTTGCGCAACCTCAAACACCACACGCCGAAAAACCGATGAAAATTGATTTGGACTATGGTGGCTATAATGTAGGTAAAGCGTTGCATATTGGCCATTTGCGCACAACCATCGTGGGCGATACATTTAACCGTATTGCACGTACGTTGGGGCACATAACAAAAAGTTACAACCATATTGGCGACTGGGGTCGTCCAATGGGGCTGATTATCGCGTGGATTATGGAATACGGCATGCCAAAAAACGCCGCTGAATTGAATAAAATTTATCCCGCATCAACCGCCCGCGCAAAAGAAGACGAAACATGGATGGCGCATGCCAAGGAAATAACCGCCAAATTACAATCTGGCGACACCGAATGCAAACGCATCTATGATGATTTTATGAAAATATCACTGGCCCAAATGGACGAGGTTTTACGTCGTCTGAACGTATTGCCATTTGATGCAACAATGGGCGAACGCGGCGTTGCCCAATATGTTCCAGAAATGCAAAAGATTTTGGAATCTAAAAATTTGCTAACAATGGACGATGGTGCAATGATTGTGAACATTAAACGCGACGATGATCGCGCGCCTATGCCACCATTGATGTTCCGCACCAGTGCAGACACACAAACATATGCCGCGGCGGATTTGTCGGCGATTTATTACCGTACAAAAACCGACCACCCAGACATCATAGGATATTTCACAGATTCACGCCAAAATCTGCATTTTCAACAGGTTTTCCGCGCTGCGCAATTGGCAAAAATCACAACCGCTGAATTGTTCCATACGGGATTTGGCGCACTGACCGGCGCAGACGGTAAACCATTCAAAACCCGTGACGGTGGCGTGGCTGAATTGCTGGACATTTTGGACACCGCACGCGATGCTGTGCGTGAACGTACGACGGATGCCGGCAAAACATTAGACGACGAAACAATTGATGCAATCGCGTTGGCGGCGGTAAAATTCAACGATTTGATTCACGATGTTCGCGCGGACTATGTGTTTGACCCAAATCAAATCACCAGTTTCGAAGGACGCACCGGCCCATACATTTTGTATACGGCGGTACGTTTGAATTCTGTTCTGCGTCGTGCGGGCGATACGACAACTGCCGAACTGACCGAATTGACCACAGACGAACGCAATCTGCTGATTGAAATTTTGGATTTTGAACGCACAGTGCAGGGCGCATTTGATAACCGTGCAACCGATATGATTGCGAATTATGCGTATGATTTGTGCCAGTTGATAAATTCGTTCTATCACAACTGCCCAATTCTGCGAGATGATGTAACGCCCGCGGCGCGTGCTCAACGTCTGCATATTGTGCACATTGCCGCTGACACACTGGGACGTGCGATTGACCTGATGGGATTGCGCATTCCAAACGAAATGTAAAGTTAAAAGTTCAGAGTTCAAAGTTCAAATGAATAAAGTAGTGCGCCAGATGGCGCACACATTATTTGCACTTTGAACTTTGGCATTTGAACTTTGCATGTGGTATTATAATACCGCACGATTTTTTCTTGACTTTTCTGGGCTGTTACGTAATAATACGTGCGCTAAATTGTACAAACCATAAGGAAAATATAAAATGGCAGCGACAAAATCGTTAAAACAGTGCGAATTAGACGCCAAATGGTATCTGATTGACGCAACTGACTGCACACTGGGACGTTTGGCGGCGTTTACTGCGAACATCCTGCGTGGCAAGAATAAGCCAACATGGACACCAAACATGGATTGCGGTGACCACGTTATCATTATCAACGCGGACAAGGTTGCACTGTCTGGCAAAAAAGCAGACAAAACCAAATTCTTTTGGCATTCTCTGTGGACAGGCAGCATCAAAGAACGCACGCTGGACCAGATGCGCAATGAAAAACCAGAACAGTTGGTTTTCAACGCTGTAAAGCGCATGATGGGTCGTCGCACTTCGGTTGCTTTGGCAAACAAACGTTTGACCAAACTGCACGTTTATGCAGGTGCGGAACACAAACACGCCGCCCAGCAACCAGTTGTTATCAACTTTGCCGAATTGAACCGTAAAAACAAAAGGGGCGAATAATGACAGAAGCAAAGAAAACCGCAACAGCGGCAAAGACAGTAAAAAAGGCAGCCCCAGCAAAAAAAACAGTTGCCAAGAAAGCAGACGCAGTGGCAACCGTTAAATTAGCGGGCGCAACATACGCAACCGGCAAACGCAAAGATTCCATCGCACGCGTTTACTTGGTCCCAGGCAAAGGCAACATCTTTGTCAACGAAATCCCAGCCGACAAATATTTCCGTCGTCCTGTGTTGCAGATGATTATTGCCCAGCCGTTCGGCGTAACAAAACGCGAAACCGCATATGACATTCATGCCATGGTTATTGGCGGTGGTTTGTCAGGTCAGGCGGGTGCCGTTAAACACGGTATTTCCAAGGCATTGGAAAAGGTTGAACCAGAATTGCGTCCAGCACTGAAAGCCGCCGGCTTCTTGACCCGCGACAGCCGTGTTGTTGAACGTAAACACTTTGGTCACCACAAGGCACGTCGTTCGACACAGTTCAGCAAACGTTAATATTTGCGAACAAAACAAAAAACACCATACAAATCGTATGGTGTTTTATTTTTACACCAAATACTTGACATTTATTTGTTTTGTACTATATATACCTGTGTCAGGGACATAAACTCCAAAGGAGTCACGAATGAACAATACAGAAACTGTAACTATGTTATCTAAAGATAAAGAATTAGACCAAGAATTGGCCAAAATCCCACTTAAAACGACTGGGGCTTGGTTGGATGCGGAATTGAAAAACATTCCACACACAAAAAACGAACAAAAAAGCATTGCGCGTCGTACCGCATTGGGTTTTGTGGCTGGTTTGGCGGCGATGCCTGCACTTATATTGGGCGCACATATTCAGCAGGCCCCGCGTGGCACAACACAGTCCGCCGATTATTCATTAAAAAACCGTTTTGCAACCGCATACGTTGCGGACACACCGAATAGCCAACAAACATGGACAGAGGTTCATACCGTAACAGATGAATACGGCACGCATTATTACACAACAAAGCATGGCTATGCACCAGCAGATGCTTCAACATATTTTTTAATGGGTGTGTTCTCGTTGTTGGGCGCAGGATTCGGTTCTGTACATGCTACAGAAGCAGTTGCACAAAAACGCAAACGTTTGTTTGCACAAAAACAACAGCAAACACGCTAGCAAACAAAAATCCCGCAAAATGCGGGATTTTTTATTATTGCGTTTATAAAAAAGTTGTGTATAATCACACGGCAATTACCTAGGGGAAAAGCATGTTTACAAAAGAAAAAATCAAAGATTTACATTATTCCGTAAACGGAACAATTTCTGCTGCCGATGTTCAGGCCGCAGCCGATGAAATTTTAACAGAATATGGCAAAACCGCAAAAATGGCTGGTTTCCGCCCAGGGCACATTCCTTTGTCCGTTCTGCGTCAAAAATTCAATACATCTGCCACATCCGAAGCGGTAGACAAATTGATGAACAAAGACCTGAATGACTATGTCGCGGACAAGAAAATTCGTCTGGCGGGTGCACCAAAGGCCGACTTGGCCGGTTGGGAATTTGGCAAAGATGTCAATTACTCTTTGGAATTTGACATTCTGCCAACATTGCCTGAAATTGATTTAGAAAAATTCACAGTGACCAAGAAAACAACCACACTGGACGAAGCAGAGGTTGACAAGGCCATTGAAAATCTGCGTCGCAGCCGCAGCACCGCCGAAAAACAAGACGAAAAGTACCAGGCCGCCAATGGCGACACCGCTGTAATTGACTTCAAAGGTTTTATTGGCGACGAAGCATTCGAAGGTGGCGCAGCCGAAAAGCATCACCTGATTTTGGGTTCTGGCGCATTTATCCCAGGGTTCGAAGACCAAATTATTGGCCACAAATCTGGTGATGAATTTGACGTCAACGTTAAATTTCCAAAAGATTATCACGCTGAAAACTTGGCCGGAAAAGACGCACGTTTCGCAGTCAAGGTTCACGAAGTTCGCAAGCATATCTTGCCAGAATTGAACGACGAATTGGCGCAGGCCGTTGGTCAGGAATCTGTTGCAAAATTGCGTGAACACATTGCAAAAATCTATAACGACCAGTATGCCGATGCCGCACAACGCGACATGCGCAACGAACTGTTGGATATCTTGGCGGACAAGGTCAAATTGGAATTGCCAGAAATCTTGGTTGAACAAGAATTGAATATGGCAAAATCCGAACACGATCGCGAACACGCGCATTGCGACGACAAATGCAAATCCGACGAACACAAGTGGGACGACAAGAAAGAACGCAAAGATGCCGAACGCCGTGTTAAACTGGGCTTGATTTTGGCAGAATGGGGCACTCAGAACAAAGTCGAGGTTACCCGTGACGATTTGCAACAGGCAGTTTGGGCCGAAGCGTCCCGCTATCCAGATCCAAAGCAAGTTTTTGATTTTTATAACAAGAACCAGAACGCTTTGGCAATGTTGCGCGGTATGATTTTCGAACGCAAAGCATTGGATGCCATGCTGACACACGTGAAACAGAAAGAAAAGGCCGTAAAGCCCGAAGAACTGTTCCAAGCAGCAAAATAATAAAAACGCCCCATCGGGGCGTTTTTATTAGAGAATAGATAATAGAGCATAGATAATAGATAGTGCGCCACCGGCGCACTTTTATTTATACTGGATTGCCACGCGTCGCTACGCTTGCTCGCAATGAATCCAAGCGAAGCGCAGGATGCGGCAAGGACGCAGTCCGCAGGCGACACACGAACTAGAATCACTGTCATTGCAAGTGTAACGAAGCAATCCAGTTGATAATGTCGCACAGCGCGGACGGAATTTCCTTGCATTTTCAAAAAAAATCCCGTATAATCCGTCTGGTTTTGCGGGTGGGCGCATTACCAATCCGATTAACCCCACAAGTCCTTTGCTTTATTTTTGCAAATGGCAAACTTTGTATGAAATTTCTCTTATGAAAGATTTATCCAAAGATTTATTCAATCCAATATCCGGCGAAGATTTCGTCCAGATGTTCGACAAGGACTATGGCACACAGGAAACTTTGCAGGGTTATGCAACCAAGGGTACTGTCAAAGACATTCGCGGTGATTTCGCAATGGTTGACGTCGGCCTGAAATCCGAAGGTCGCGTTCCATTAAAAGAATTTGGCGCATCTGTCCCATCTGTTGGCGACATTATTGATGTCTTTGTTGAACGCTATGAATCCCGCGAAGGGACAGCAGTTCTGTCATATACCAAAGCCCGCGCTGAAAAAGCATGGAAAGATTTGGAAAAGACAGTTGCCGAAGGCGTTGACCCCGAAGGTACAATTATCGACGTTGTCCGCGGCGGTTATACCGTTGACTTGGGTGGTGTATTTGCATTTATGCCATCATCACAGGTTGACCACAAACCAGTTCGCGATGCAAAATCGTTGATTGGCTTGAAAGACAAATTCCGCGTTCTGAAAATGGACGCATTGCGCACAAACGCAATCGTATCTCGTCGCGCGATTCAGTCCGATTCTATCGCGGCTGCACAACGCGAAGCGATGAAAAACATCACACTGGGTGCTGTTATCGAAGGCACAGTCAAGAACATCACAGATTATGGTGTGTTCGTTGATTTGGGTGGTGTTGACGGTTTGCTGCACGTTACCGACCTGTCTTGGAAACGTGTAAATCACCCACGCGAATTGGTTCACGTTGGTGAAAAAATCAAGGTCAAGGTTATCCAATTCGATCCAGAATCCCATCGTATTTCGTTGGGCGCGAAACAATTGGAGGCAGACCCATGGGATACAGCGTCCCGCGCATTCAATGTTGGCGACACAGTATCGGGCAAGGTTTCGTCCATCACCGATTACGGCGCATTCATTGATTTGGGCAACAATATCGAAGGTCTGGTTCACATGTCTGAACTGTCTTGGACAAACAAAAACATCCACCCCAGCAAAGTTTTGCAAGTGGGTCAAGATGTCAACGTGGTTGTCTTGGGCATTGATCAAGAAAAACGCCGTATTTCGTTGGGCTATAAACAACTGCAACCAAATCCATGGAAACAGTTTGCAGAAACCCACAACGTTGGCGATGTTGTAACTGGTCCTATCAAGAACACAACAGAATTTGGTCTGTTTGTTCAGTTGACCCCAGAATTGGACGGTATGGTTCACATTTCCGACCTGTCTTGGAACAAACTGGACGAAGAAGAACTGAAAAAGTTCGTTCGCGGTCAGGAAGTAACAGCGAAAATTTTGGACATCAATCCAGAAAAAGAACGCGTTACACTGGGCATTAAACAGTTGACCGAAAGTGCCGACAACGCACACGTTGCCATCAAGAAAGGCGCAGTTGTGTCCGGTACTGTTTCTGAAATCACACCAGACGAATTGATTTTGGCATTGCCAAACGACATTCGTGGTGTTATCCGTCGCACAGACCTGTCACGCGAAAAAGCGGAACAGGACACCAGCAAATTCAAAGTAGGTGATACAGTTGAAGCATCTGTTGTTTCCGTTGAAGGCAACACTGTTAAATTGTCTATCCGTGCATTGCAGGTGACACTGGAAAAACAGGCCGTCAAAGAATACGCTAATCAGGCCGACAGCGGCTCTGTATTGGGCGACATCTTGGGCGCAGCGATTGAAAACAGCAAAAAATAATTTACGTTTGTAAATTATGCGCAAAAATCCCCGACACCCTTGTCGGGGATTTTTATCATGTAATTCTGTACCAGATTATTAGATTCGCGCCATTCGGCACACAAAAAATCTATTATCTATGCTCTATTATCTATGCTCTATTATCTATGCTCTAAAAAACGCGCCATCGGCGCGTTTTTTATTGTCATTCTTGTATCGCTTTTTATTTTATGGTATAATAGCGCTATGAAAACAGACAAAAACGAATTATTGGTTTTAATGGGCGCACCTGGGGCGGGCAAGGGGACGTTTGCACGTTTGCTGCGCCAGCATTGCGAATTTAACTATATCGAAACTGGTGCAATTCTGCGCGAAATGCCGGCGGATTCGGAAATAGGGCGTTTAATAGCGCGCGGCGATTTTGTGCCTGACAAATACTTGTTTGATTTAATGCAATCAAAAATCACACCTGACCGCGATGTATTACTGGATGGATTCCCGCGTACATTGACACAGGCAAAATGGTTGGTTGATACATATGCCGATAAATTTAACGTCCATGTGATGTATTTGAACGTGCCACACGATGTTATTCTGGAACGTCTGCATCGCCGTCTGAACGCTGGCAGTGCGCGCGCCGACGACAACGACGCCACGGTTGTTCAACATAGATTGGATAAGTTTAACGAAACAACCATGCCAGCGATTGATTGGTTGCGCACAGCGGGCGGAATCCATTTTTCTGACGTTGATGTCAGTGCCGACGCGGCCGAGGATAACTTTGTTAACATATTGGCTGCATTGGATTAAAAAAACGCCCAAACGGGCGTTTTTATTTATACAACACGACGTCGCATCAGATTAAACATCGCAAAACCCAACAACAAAATCATTATTGCAATCAAGATGGTTGATGCGGTCTGTTCATATTCTGCGAACGGCAATTTCATATTCATGCCATAGAATCCCACCACAACCGTCGGCACCGCCAAAATAATACTCCACATCGTCAAACGATTAACGTACATGTTCGAATCCATATTGATGACACTTTCAAACGTCTCTTTGATAGATTTCAACATTTTACTGTATGACGTCACAACCTCGGTCGCCTGTGCCAATTCAATGCGCGCATCTTCTAACAAATCTTCGGCATCTTCGGTTTTAACAAAGCCGCGCATTTTTTCCAGTTTGTCCAGCACCGCCACATTACCCTTGATGCCCGCCATGTACAGTGTATAACTGTTTTCAACCTCTAACAACGCCAACAGATTACGGCGACGCACGCGTTCCAGCAACGCCTGCTTGGATTCCAAAACACGCCTGTTCAATTCTTTCAATAAACGCAGATATGATTCTGCAATATAGCAAATAATGTTCAGAATAAATTCTTCGCGCGTTGTTTTTTCATCTTTCTTGATTTTATCCAACAAATCGCACCGCTTGCGACATACGGTAATTACACGCGACGGCGAATAAATAATCGACAATGGTTCAGTATGCCACAAGGTGTCCGTTTCGCGATTGATAATAGGGAAACGAACAATTATAACCTTGTAATCATCTTCGACCTCGATACGTGGTTGCTCATCAGGATCCAAAATGTCTGATATTGTATCCTCGTCAATTTTGTATTCGGTTTGCAGTTTTTCAAAATCTTCGTGGTCAGGGTTTCCAACGTTCACCCAAGAGAATGATTTTAACTTTTCCGTAACAAACATAGCCATTCCCCTTTGTACTGCTGTAATTTTTAATGCTGGTATTCTAGACCACGATTTGTAAAAAATCAATCAAATCTGGGAAATCATACCAATATTTTTTCATGTAATTTGCGGCTATAATACGCAACATGAAATCACAGACCAATTCTTTTACAATCGCACAATACCTGTTGTTGGGGCTGGGTATAATGTTGTGCGTATGGTTTATACTTTCCTAAAAATAAATATATTGTTTTTCGCCACACAATGTTTTATATTACGGTGGTCGTCGGGGTGTAGCTCAGCCTGGTAGAGTACTTGCATGGGGTGCAAGGGGTCGCAGGTTCAATTCCTGTCACCCCGACCACAATAAAAAAAGCGGTTAAAAACCGCGTTTTTTATTGTGTTTGTGGGGATGCAGGCAATCGGCCTCTTATTGCGTCAGCAATATTTGGTTCGACAACGAGTAAGTGAAAACAAGCACCGCGCAGTTTGAACTAAAACGAGTGCCCCACAGCCACATCGCATCTATGCGGTGTGCGCGAGGGATTCCTGTCACCCCGACCCCCCTATGAATACATGCATGTTGTTGGTATGGCACGCACGCGATAAAATACACATTGTCCGGACACTTCTTTCACACAAACAAAAAAGGATACAATATGTCAAAAACTGATAACAAAAAAAGCAAATGCAAACACTGTGGTCAAATACACGACACATGCAATTGCAAACATCCAGAATGCGACAAAAAAATAAATGAAAAATAACTGTAAAACCGCCAAAAACTTGGCGGTTTTCTTTGATGTAAATTTCTGCTTGCACGAATCGGAAAAAAGTTATTAGTATTCGGCATATTAACAAACCGTATATGGGGGTGTGTTTATGATTGTAGGCATTGGAATTGACTTGGTGGACAGCGGTCGTTTCTTGGATTGGTCTGCGTTCAAGAAACAGCGTATTTTTACCAAGAAAGAATTAGAATATGCAGATACCGATAACGCAAACGCAGAAAAACATCTGGCGAATTTCTGGGCCGCGCGCGAGGCATGCTTAAAGGCATTGGGTACGGGCTTTGGCGAAGACATTGCTTTTTCCGATGTGTCGGTTGTCCATAATGATGCAGGCCGCCCCGAATTATTGATTGCCGGCGGGGCCAAGGCGGCATTAAAA
>UROD01000026.1 GCA_900549365.1 uncultured Rickettsiales bacterium
GGACGAAACCGCAACAATCTGGCTGGCTGGAATGCCGTATTTAATCAGCATTTTCTGAACCGCCTCTGCACGACGACCGCCCAACGCATAGTTATAATCCTTGCTGCCCATTGTGTCGGTATGTCCAACCACAGATACCTTGATATTCTTGTTATTCTGGGTTGCATCCGCCAATTTACGGATTAAATCCTGATATTCCGGTTTGATTGTCGCCTTGTTAAAATCAAAGCGGATTTCAAACACCTCTTCCATTACGTGTTGTTTGGGTTCCAGCGGAATCTGCTGAACCTTGATGATTGTCTTTTCATTTGTTGCCGCCTGAATTTGATCCAAGCGCGCATTGATTGCCGCCAATTCTGCGCGCATAGCCATCATCATGTTGATAAATTCTTGGCGTGACACCAATTCATCACCAATTTGTGGAATTTCTTGGGCTGCCGGCTGCTGAACACAATCTGCATTGTTCACGTCATTGCCACAATCAGCCGCCAAAACCGCGGTGTTGTTGCTGTTAGACATACTCTTGTCGCCACCGTAAATATTCTGGTTAAATACCACTGGTTGGACCGGCACAGGGTTTATCAAGTGCTTTGGAACATTTACATTGTTAACGATAATGACCCCTTCGCGGGCACGCCCCGCGCCATTTACCGCACGCAGTGAACGTGTGTCGGGATAATAATCGGTTGGAACATTGCTGGCATTTGTAATGCGCGATTTAACCGCAACCGTTTCAGACGCGGTTGTTGTTGCAACAGCAGAATTTTGCTGTTTAGTGTTTACAATTTTGCCACCCTGACAATCGCGCAACGCGGTCAGCGTACGCTGAAAACGATCACGACATTCGCGCGCTGTGCCATCTTGGCCACTGGCCGCCGCCGACAGCCAGCAATCAAATTTCGCCTGCGCTTCGGCCGCCAACTGTGGATTCGTTGTGGTTGCATCATTTTTGAATTGTTCAATCAAATCATTATACGCCGCAGATAATTCAAACGCGGTCTGTTGATCTGCGACCGGCCAATTATCCAGTGTTTCTGGGAATGGCACTTCGCCACTGAATGCCGCCACGGCCTTTTGTGCGAACAATTCGCCCATTTCAGAATACCCGCTGGTGCGTGCATTATAAATAGCATAAGAACGATAATTCATCGCCAACTGATTCAAAAAGGAATCCTGATGTGGTGCGGAATAAACATCCAACTGTTCCACATAGTCAACCGTCGGTGTGTCAATAGGTGCATAATCGTCATTCTTTTGACCCGCACACGCCGCCAGCGCAACGACAGACGCCGCCATCATTATGCGTGATATAATCCATGTTGATACACAAGATTTATTTTTCATGAAAAATTCCTTTCTATAATCCAGCATATTATACGATTTTTCACCATATGAGTAAAGCAAAAAAACAGTCCCACGCGGGGGACTGTTTTTATTTATCTGCAAATTGCGATACGATTGCGCCCAACGATGACATTCCGCCGCCACTGCTGAGTCCGCTGACCGTTTCCATAATTGAACTGGTATTTGTTTTCTGCCCCAGACCGCCAACTGTGCTGGTCAAAAATTCGCCCCACATCGCACGCTTTTTCGCCGACAGACGCGAATTGCTGCAATTTTCAATTTTCGACATCAACTTTATCGCCATTGTCGCCTCTGTCTTGGTGTAATCACTCTCGGAAAAATCAATCAAATTAAAAATATCGTAAATATCAGAAACCGTCTTTTTATTCTTGCATGCCTGTGACCCGTCATCGCAATACGATGCAACCGATGCCTTTGGGAACAGATACCAAACCGTATTCTTGTCACCAGACGAGCCAAAATTATCATAACATATCAAATCGCCGTCGTCGCCATTCAGCGTCGTGCGCACCGCCATTTGATAACCCGTACCCCCTGGGCACGGTATACGCCCCAGTGCGCGTTTGGCGTCATCAGATGTCATTTCGCCAACCTTGGCCCACTCTTTCATTGTGTTGTTCACAAACGTGATTTCTTGGGACGTGGGAATGCATTCTTGGGTTAATTCACGTTGTTTTGCATTCAGTTGCTGAACCCCGCTGACCAAACCCAACACGGTTGGCACCAAACTGGCCCCTGTATCCTGAACAGATGCGGCCTGTGTTGCAACGGGTGCGGCCTTTTTAATAGTAACCGCAGCCGGCGCAGACGACACCGCACAGGAAATCATACACATAAAAATCAGCAGTTTTTTATTCATCTCTCGTATTCGCATTATAACACAAAAAAATTATTGAATAAATATAAAAATTGCTTTTTGTGTTCGGGCGCGCTAAACTGAACCCTGTGCAAGGCGATAGACGTAGTTTTATTATATTTACCAAACACAGACGATTACAGCGTCTGTGGCAGTTTTTCTTTACCGGTTGGGGTTTGGTGATGGTGGCGGCATTGGTCGCAGGATCATTGTTTACCAAGCAATTATTGTGGACGCCCATTACCGCAATCAATATGACAGACATCGTCAGCAATCAATTCAAAATGTCAAATGCTGTTTTTGCCGGCACTGATGCGAATGGCGAACCGTTCAAAATTCGCGCGGCATCTGGTCGTCAGGAATACGGTAAACCCGACATTATATTCTTGGAATCCGTATCTGGTACTGTTGTCCGCAAAAATGGCGACACAAAAATAACCGACAACATTCGTGCCAAAACAGGAAAATATAATCGACGCAACAAAACCGTTACACTGATGGGCAATGTCCGCATTGATTCCAGCAACGGCGACAAAATTTTAACAGACGAATTGGTGGTAAAATTATGAAACAATCCGTATTACGTATTGAACACTTGTCTAAAACATACGGCAAACGTATGGTCATTCGCGACATTTCCATGATTGCGCGTCAGGGCGAATCGGTCGGACTGTTGGGGCCAAATGGCGCGGGAAAAACCACGGCGTTTTACTGCATCACGGGCCAGTTGGCGGCGACCGGCGGTCAAATTTTCCTAAATTCTCAGGACATAACCCACCTGCCGTTTTATCAACGCGCACGTCTGCATATCGGCTATCTGCCACAGGAAAACAGTGTTTTTCGTGGTCTAACCGTTGAACAAAATATTCTGTCTATTTTAGAGGTGGTTGAACCCAACCGCAAAAAACGTCATCAAAAACTGGACGCATTATTGGACGAATTTTCTATATCATCTTTGCGGCACAGTCCGGCAACCGCCCTGTCGGGGGGTGAACGTCGCCGTGTTGAAATTGCGCGCGCGTTGGCAAACGACCCTAAATTTATCTTGCTGGACGAACCATTCGCTGGTATTGACCCTATTGCGGTGAATGAAATTAGAACATTGGTGTCCCAACTAAAAAATCGCGGTCTGGGCGTGATTATCACCGACCACAACGTACGCGAAACACTGGGGATTACCGACCGCAGTTATGTATTGCATGATGGAAAAATCCTGAAACACGGTACAACCGATGAAATTATTCAGGACGAAATGGTAAAAAAAGTATATTTGGGCGAAGATTTTACAATGTAAGACAAATAAAAAACACCGCCAAAGGCGGTGTTTTTTATTATCTATTCGGACTCGTCATCTATATCTTCTTCGTCATCATCGGCCTCAACAGCATTCAGGTCAATTTCCTTTGGCACGCCCAGAATATTTTCTATCTTGTCTGAGGCGGCATCCAAATCAATCTTGTGCAGGACGGCAAATTCCTGTGCCATACGTTCCAGCGCACGCAAGTACAACTGGCGCGCAGAAAACGTCATTGTGTCCGCCGCACTGCGACGTTGCAGATCACGTACAACCTCTGCCAATTTCATTGGATCGCCAGAATTGATGTTTTCTTCGTATTGTGCTGCGCGACGCGCCCAAATCATACGCTTTGCACCGGCCTTGCCCTTGGCAGACGCGATTGCTTCGTCCATCTTTTTAGCGGTTGTCAATGGACGCAAACCAGAAATCTCTGCCCGTTCAACTGGCACGCGCAATGTCATATGATTGCGTTCAAATTCAATGACCAGCATTTTTATCTTTTGGTCGCCAACTGTCTGTTCTTCGGTACGAACCAACTTGCCCACGCCCTGCGTAGGATACACAACATATTGACCGGCCTTAAAATCTAATTTTTTACTTGGCATAATAAAAACCCTTTGCGGTTGCCATCCTCTCTGTACAGCGCATTATATCATAAAAAAACCAAAAAAACAAATAATTGACGAAAAAAATAAACGCCCCATATGGGGCGTATTCTTATCGCAGTACACCACGACGCAACGTTGGTCCACGCCGTACCGCAGATTCACGCGTTCCCGCCGTTGTATCCACAGACATTGTACATACCCATTCGCCGTTCTGTAAAATTGCAATCTGGTTATCTGGGCATTCTGGTTTTTCCAAACGCCATGCAAAGCAACTGCCCTTTTGATATGACTGGTACGTTGCATTGTCCGCGCCATCACGGGTGTACGCGCCATATTCAGGGTTCCAAATACCTGCGGCCTCGCCCCCGCACCATTTACGCGCACCAAAGCAATCAATACAATTACCATCTTTGTCACAAATCTGTTCAGGTACCGATGTGGCGACATAGCCGCTGTTTGCGGACTTGCCATCCCCCATCATTTTGCCTGTTTCCAAATCACGACACCATAATTTCTCGCACTCTTGGGTTTTAACGCCATCGGTTGTGGTTGTACGCGATGACAGCACATATCCCGCGCCACACGACGTGAACTTTGCCGCATCAGCCGCAAAAACTACACCCAACACCATCAAAAACGAAAAAATCAGTTTTTTCATATCTGTTTCTCTCTTGTCCCAATCATTTTACACGATTTCACAGTAAAATCCAAATTGTTTTTTACTGGCCCAAGCCCGCTGGGGTAAATCGGCCAATATTGTTAAACAATTCTTGCAGCGCATTCAGTTCAATCGCTGCGGGGATTTCTGTTTCACCATCGGCAATCATAACGTTTGGCAAATCTGCATCGCGCAAGACCTGTGTTTTAACAACGCGGTCACCACGCACCCACGCCAACAAGACGGTCTTGTTATCATACGTCTTGGGCAATGGCCCGCGATAGTTTTCGTCCGCGCAATAATACACCCACACATCATCGCCATAGATTGTTTTAACCTGTGGCGCGCCAATTTTATCTTGCAATTGTGCAGTTGTTTTTATTTCAGATACCGTCGCATCTAAATCAGGCGGGAAAACATACCCACGATGTTTGGTCTGGAAAGTGCACCCAGTCAATGCGATTAAACACATCACAATTATTTTTCTCATATTATTTACCCCTCGCCATTTTCTTTGGTTTGATTTGCGGCATTCATCATTGCAAAATGCGCAATGTACTTTTTTAATTCGCTCTTGTAACGATTATTTTCTTTGGCAAATTCAACCAAACGGTCAAAATTCGGATTTACCGCACGCGCTGCACCAAAACGACTTTCGGTTTTCAAGAAATCTTCCAGTGGCGTTGGATTATCAATATTTGAATCCAATGTCAACGGATTGCGTCCTGATTCAATCAAACGTGGGTCAAAGCGGTACAACGGCCACGCGCCGGTCTGAACCAGTTGCGTTTGGTGTTGAACCCCATTTTGCAATGCAAACCCATGGGCAATGCACGGGGCATACGCCAAAATAATTGATGGGCCAGGGAAACTTTCTGCCTCGCGAAAGGCACGAATCGCCTGAACAGGATTTGCCCCCAATGCAATTTGTGCAACATACGCCCCCGACATCATCGCCATCATACCTAAATCTTTCTTGGCGTGTTCTTTGCCCCCGATGGCAAATTTCATACTGGCGGCAAATGGTGTGGATTTTGATTGCTGGCCACCGGTATTAGAGTACCCTTCGGTATCCAAGACCAAAATATTCACATTTTCACCACTGTGCAGAATGTGGTCCAACCCACCGTATCCGATATCATACGCCCAGCCGTCACCACCAACAATCCATACAGATTTATCAACCATTTCACCCAACAAACTTTCCGCCAATCGTGCACGCGGGCCATCTGTTTTCGCCAATTTTTTACGCAACATTTCTGCGTTCGCACGTTGACGTACAGGGTCTGTTTCTGCAAACATCGCGTCAACATTTGGAATATTCAATTCAAACAGCAGACCACGCAAAGTGTCGCGCTTTTGATTCAATGCCAAACGCATACCCAAGCCGTATTCTGCATTGTCCTCGAACAGCGAATTTGACCACGCTGGCCCACGGCCATTTGCATCATGCGTCCATGGTGTTGTCGGCAAATTCGCCCCATATATTGACGAACAACCCGTTGCATTTGCAACCACCATACGATCACCAAACAGGTGCGCCATCATCTTTACATACGGCGTTTCGCCACAGCCCGCGCACGCCCCTGGAAATTCGAAATAATGTGGCAACAGTTCTACGTGTTTCGGAATATTCAAGTTTAGTTTTTCGCGTGGAACATCTGGCAATTTTACAACCGCATCAAATGCGCGCTGATTGTCCGCCGCAACATCGCGCGTGGATTTCATCGCCAACGCCGCCACCGGACAGTTTTTAACACACACACCACACCCCGTGCAATCCGCTGCCGAAATCGCCAATGTATAATACATATTCGCACCCAACTCTGGCGTTTTCATTGGGACAACAATTATACCCTCTGCGCGTGCCGCTGCAACCTGCTCTGCTGTCAACGCCTTGATACGAATCGCCGCATGCGGGCACAACATTGAACATTTGCCACACTGAATACATTTATCTAAATCGCATGTTGCGACACGATCAGACACCGCGCGTTTTTCATACTTTGATGTTCCAACAGGATATTGTCCTGCACCAAATTCACCACCAACACGGAATCGCGATACAGGCAACGCATCACCACGCTGTGCCGCCATTTCACCCAATGTTCCTGCAATTTCTGCTGGGGCATCTGCTGTCATTGCCGGCACAAAATCAGGCGCAAAATTTGACACAGATGACGGCAATACGTACTGGTGCAAATATTCCGCGGCCTTGTCCACAGCGGCCCAGTTTGCTTGAACGATTTCCATACCTTTTTTCTTGTATGTTTTTTCAATAGCGACCTTTGCTGATTTTGCCGCAACCGCTGGGTCAATAATCTGGGTTAAATTAAAGAAGTTCAACATAATAAATGTATTGATGCGATTCCCCAGTCCCAGTTCCGCAGCCGCGCCATTCGCGTCCAAGAAATACACATTCGCACGCAAGCGCATCAGATGTTCTTGGGTTTCACGTGGCAAATTTGCAAACGCCACATCTGGGGTCATAGACGTGTTTATCATAACCGTACCGCCCGCGCGCAATCCACGAAATACATCAAAACGTTGGGCAATCATAAAGTTTGAAACACTGATAAAATCTGCAACCTCTATCAAATACTGACTTTTGATTGGTGCATCTGAAAAACGCACATGCGATGCGGTTAAACCACCAGATTTTTTGGAATCGTAAACCGCATACGATTGTGGATACAAATCAGAATTTTCACCAACGATTTTTACGATATTTTTAACCGCACCAACTGTTCCGTCCGAACCAATACCATACAAAATCGCAGTTTTGAAGTTTTCTGCCTGAACGGCGAACGCAGGGTCTGTTTTCAATGACAACCCAGACAAATCATCATCAATACCAACCGTGAAATTATGATGCAATGTATCACGCATTAGATTTTCATATACTGCCTTGACATCACGTGGCTTAAATTCTTTGGACCCCAGACCATACCGTCCACCAAACACGGCGGCCGCATCACCAATTACGGTCTTGACGTCTTGGTATAACGGCTCGCCAATTGCGCCGGGTTCTTTTGTTCTGTCCAGAACCGCAATACGTTTAACGGACTTTGGCAATGCCGCACGAAACGCATCAGTTGGGAAAGGACGATACAAATGCACCTTGACCAAACCCAAACCATTTGGCAAAAATGGTAATGTTTCTTCGATTGTTTCGCATGCGCTGCCCATTGCAACAATAACATTTTCTGCATTTGGGTCGCCAACATAATCCACCAAATGATACGCACGTCCCGTCAGTTTTGCGAATTTATCCATACATTGCTGAACAATATCAGGTGTTGCCGCATATAATGGGTTGGCGGCCTCGCGTCCTTGGAAATAAACATCAGGATTTTGCGCCGTACCACGAACAGTTGGCGCATCAGGCGTCATACCGCGCGCGCGATTTTCCAGCACCAAATCGTCTGGAATCAGTTCGCGCAAAACATCATCGCTGATTCTGTCCAGACGTGATTCTTCGTGGCTGGTACGGAATCCATCAAAGAAATGTAAAAAAGGAACACGCGCACGCAACGTGGCCGCATGCGCAATCGCCGCCATATCGGCCGCCTGTTGCACATTATGACTGGACAACAATGCAAAGCCCGTGCTGCGAACAGACATAACGTCGCTGTGATCGCCAAATATTGACAATGCATGTGTTGCCAATGCGCGTGCAGCAACATGCATAACAAATGGTGTCTGTTCGCCAGCGATTTTGTACATATTAGGAATCATCAGCAACAACCCTTGGGACGCAGTAAATGTCGTTGCCAACGCGCCCATCTGCAACGCGCCATGCATTGCACCGGCCGCCCCGCCCTCGGACTGCATTTCTATAATTTGTGGGATTGCACCCCAGATATTTTTCTTGTGCTGGAACGACCATTCGTCCGCCAATTCGCCCATTGTGCTGCTGGGGGTAATGGGATAAATTGCCGCAAAATCGACACATCTGTATGCAACATCGGCCGCGGCCCAGTTTCCATCAACAATAAGATTCGCCATAATAATACCTTTCCATTCGAACTATTTATATTCTTTTCTGGCGAAATCATACCGCGATTTTTAATCCAAGGCAAGATTATACTTGCATTATCTGTTGACAAAAATATATTTTTGTGCTATATTGCTTTTTCAAAGAAAAATTAGAGAGGTACTATTTATGCAAAGCGTAGACATTATTGAAAGTTGCCCAGGGGCATTATTGGATTTTGACATAATCCATGTCCAGCCGGCAAAAAACGTTGACCCATTAACACGTCAGGCCAACTTTGTTCGTGGCACTAATATTTATATATTGGACTCGTTTGCGGGCAAAACAAAAATAAAAAATACCGCATTTGTGCGCCGTATCAAAGACGCCATTGCCGATGCACGCGATATTTTTAGCGATGGATTCATGGACGTAATCCCAACAAATTGGAAAATTGCACGCGATTGGAATCGTCCAAATATCAACGTCTATGTAAACTGTCCAGACCCCACATTGACCGACAGTGCGCGTGTCGTACTGGCCGAATTGGCACGTGCC
>UROD01000027.1 GCA_900549365.1 uncultured Rickettsiales bacterium
CCGCCGATTTCAACCGCCACCCGTGGCGGTTTAATTTTTTGGATTGGTGTTCTCATCTATTAGCTCTTTTTATCCCTCTTGCGTGCGGGATTTTTTATGCTACAATGTTCCCCGAACAAGGAGAAATTATAATGAAAAAATATGCAATTTTAGCGGCACTGGCAACCGTTTTGTCAGGATGCGCAACCACAAATCCCTACACGGGCGAAGCCCAAACGTCCAAGGCCGTATGGGGCACTGCAATTGGTGCAGCAACGGGCGCGGCGACCGGCGCATTGGTGTCTGGTAATCGTGGCAAAGGCGCATTGGTTGGTGGTCTGGCGGGCGCGGCCGTTGGTGGTGGCGTTGGTTACTATCTGGACGTGCAAGAGGCCGAACTGCGTCAAGAATTGGCATCGACCGGTGTCAGCGTCGTCCGTAATGGCGACAGCATTCGTCTGATTATGCCGGGCAATATCACATTCAAGACAGATTCTGCGGACATCAATGCGGGATTCTATGCGACATTGAACTCGGTTGCCAAGGTTTTGAATAAATACAGCAATTCAACCGTTATGGTATCGGGCTTTACCGACAGCACAGGCAGCGCGGAATACAACCAGACCCTGTCGCGTAACCGTGCAAACGCGGTTGCAGCATATTTGCAAGGTCAGGGTGTCAAGGCATCACGCTTTGAGATTCTGGGCATGGGGCCATCAAACCCAATCGCGTCAAATGCAGATGCCGCTGGCCGTCAGCAAAACAGACGTGTTGAAATCAAAATCATTCCAAATAAATAAAAAAACGCCCGTTTGGGCGTTTTTTAGTAGGATAGCGATACAAGTTTTTGTCGCCTGTCCCCTTTGTCATTGCGAGCGCAGCGTGGCAATCCAGTAAATAAAAAATGTCCGCCAACGGCGGACACAAAATTTGAACTTATAAACTGAACTTAAAAATGTTCAGGTTCGGAATTTCGCTGTCTGGTTGCAAGATATATTCAATCGTTGGTGTATCCCCGTCCAAAATTGTCGCCAGTGTTCTGATAAAAAGGCCATGTGAAAACGCCACGATAAATTGTTCGTCGCGCCCGCGCAGGCGTTCTATAAACGCGTGTGCACGCCCAACCATTTCGTTAAATGTTTCGGTATCGTCACCATCGCGCCAATCGGCGTCGCCCCGCACCATAAACGCGTTACGCATTGCGCGACGTTCATCAATTGTTTTGCCCAAGCATTTCTGGTTGTCCAGATAGTTAAATTCCTGTATCGGCCAAAATTCCACCGGCACATCACTGTATTTCGCAATAAAAGGCGCGGCGGTCTGGCGCGTGCGCAAATATGGCGACACAATAATCAGGTCAGGACGTCTGTCAAACGCATCGGCAAATGCGACCGCTGCGTTTGCACCATCGGGCGACAACGGAATATCACAGTGCAGTGTTGTTGATACGTCGCCACGGTTTGCAACACTTTGTGCGTGGCGCACAACCCATATTTCATTCGACATGTTTTTTATTTCCCAATCGTAATTGCCCGCACGCAGACCCAATATCGCTGCCGCGTTCGCGACGAATGCGTGCATGAATCCCGTTTTTAATCAGTATATCTTGGAATCTGTGCACAGCGTTACCCGATGGCGACGCAAAATCGCGTTCATCAACCGCATTCCACGGTATTAAATTCACCATGCAATTTTTCCCGCGCAACAGTTCTGATAACTTTTCAGCGTATTCTGACGTGCAGTTAAACAGTTCCACATCGCCATTGGCATTTTTGCGCGCTAATAAAATATATTCAATCATCAACTGGCGATTATGCAGGGCGGTAAATTCGTCTGCGGCGGCCAATACATCTGCCAATTTATATTTATTATTTATCGGCATAATTTGACCGCGCAATTCATCGGTTGGCGCATGCAGTGATATTGCCAAATTGATTGGACGCCCCCACGCAATCAGTTCGCGAATCCCTGGGACAATGCCACACGTGGAAATCGTAATGCGGCGCCACCCAATGCCCATGTCGCGATTCGCGCGCTCGCAAAATCCAATAACATTTTCCGTATTTTGTAATGGTTCGCCCGTACCCATCACGACAATGTGTGACACATCACCATTATTTGCGTCGCCATTTGCGCGAATAGGGCGTTCGCGTGCCACATCGCGGTCGCATCGCAATTCCCATTGTGCAACCAAGATTTGCGAAAATATTTCATTTACTGTTAAATTGCGTTTCAGGCCCAACAATGTGCTGGCACAAAACCTGCAGCCCATTGCGCAACCGGCCTGTGAACTGACGCATACGCTGTTGCCGTATGTCGTGCGCATCAACACGCATTCAATCTGTTCGCAATCGTTCAGTTCCAGCAAGAATTTTGTTGTTTCGCCGTCAGACGATTGTAATTTTTTAACGATTTTTACCGGCAATGTTTGTGCCGCCGCGTCCAAATCATGACGCAGCGCATCGGGCAGATTTTTCATCACAGAAAAATCAGGCGCACCCCGATTTAACCATTCGCGAATCTGTTTCGCGCGAAATCGTGGTTGCCCCATATCTGTTATGAACTTTTCCAGTTCGCCATCGGTAAAATTAAATAAAATCGGTTTCATAATTTATATCTGTCGTCGTTTATAACAACAACCGCTTTGCGGCGCAGTTGTTTCAGTTGCTGGTCTGCGATAAACATTGCCTGTTTATATGTGGCATTTTGTTTTATCATTTCGTCCAGTTTTCCGTATTCTTTGGTCTTTTTGGTGCTGCATACCAACAAAACACTGCGGTCAACAACCGGTGACCACGTGAGGGTCGGAAGCGTCACCACACGCGCCCGAATATCAGATGACAATTCGTATTGCAACGCGGTGAACTTTTGTGGCGCACCACCCAAATTTTCCGCCATCTGTACCGCATCATAGCATGATTTTGGGCGCGTCAATTTTGTCGCAACATCGGCGGGAATATCAACCAATCGTACAATTGTCATTTCCACCGGCAGGCCATTTTCGCGCGCAATTTCAGCGCGCTCAGCATCAATTTCTTCGCGGGATACGTCAACTGTTGGAATAATTGTACGGCCAACAATAATTTGCCATGCAATTTCAGCGCGTAATGCGCTGCGCGCCATCGTGCGTTCGGATTCAGATATATCACCTAAATTCATTTTTTTAAGTTCTTTGTCCACAACGCTATCTTCGGGTACGGCGTGAAAGTTTTGCGCATATGCGATTTTGACATTGTCGTCAATGATATTCTGTAATGCAACACGACGATTGTCGGTCGGATTTTTACCCTGACGTGACATCAGTTTTACACGCGCGGTAATATCTGTATCTGTAATGGGTGTACCGTTTACAGATGCAATAACACTTGCCGCATATGCTGGCGTACTGAACACAAACAATATTGCAAAAATCAGATTTATTTTTTTCATCTGTGCTTTCCCCGTTTCCTTGTATTTATCTTTTCTTAGTACTGTTGACCATTGATACTCATACCAATGCGGAACTGGAACGTCGTTGTTCCGACATAGTCGCCTTTGACCGCATTATCACGACGGTATTCCATCGACATGTAATAACACGGGTGAGTATAGAATACGCCGCCTGTATGACGCTGAAACGCACCGGTCGTCATATTATAGATTGAATTAAAGCGCACCGCCCAACGTGGTGTCAACTGGATACCAAACCCACCCATGAATTCATTGATGGACTCGTTTTTGGTGTATGTATCAATAAACTGTTGTGACCAAATGTGGCCGATGCTTAAATAAGTGCCAGCACTGTGGGTCAGATACGCCGACGTTTCAATATGGCGCAATGCCAAATCATTACGCGCCAAACGGAATCTGCTGGTCATTTCCAGCCATTTCATATTATTGAATCCCACACGACCGACATAGTCCGATGCCCCATTCAAAAATCCACTGTTTGGGTCAATGGTATCACGGTCTTGGAAATCATATGTTTGACCCAAAAATACTTCGACCGAACGACCATCTGGGTTAAACGCCGCCCAACGTACACCATAATCAGCATAGTTACTGTTTTCCCATAAATCCAGCCCCGCAAAACGCTTGTTTGAAAACAGTGTTGCGTCCGACAATAATGCACCAACCGAATCATTATTCCGCGCAAAAGACGCATCGTCAATATGGCGCATTATGGTCAAACGCGCACGTGGTTCAATAACCTGTGTCCACGTGTCAGATGGACGGAATAATGGCAATCCCCATTCAACATATCCGCTGGGCAAGAAACGATTTTTCAACCCAGAAAACTTTTGCCCATCAATTAAATCTGTATTGTTGAAATGATACACGTCATATCTGGCGTCCATACTCAACGTCAAACGATTACCACCCCACAGTGTCCACGGTGATGTAATACGCGCATCGCCAATCATACGCTGGGACGACGTCCCAGACCCAGAAATACCCAAAATGTCTGCACCAAATGTTGCGTATGTTTCAGCAAACAGCGGGGATGTTTGATGTGTGGCGCGAATGTTCGGCAAAATATCCCCAGATGGTGTTGCCAGCCACGTATTATACGTACGTAATTCTTGGAATATATGCGTGTCGGCAACGACATAACTGCTTTGCCCAAACAGTTCCAATTTTACCCCTGAATCCAAATATGGCTGGTCGTCATAGAATCCGTATTTCTGCAAATATGTTTTATCAGATGCACGTTCCAAGAATACTGTTGCACGCGCATTATCGCCCAATTCAATTATATCATCGTTGAATATATGCCAACGATTTTCGCCATCACGATTGTGCGTAAATGATAAATTCGTCTTGGATTCAGAATGCGCCGTGTTCAAACGGTGTTCGATTTGTACCAACGGATTTTCTTGGGTCAGATACGACGCAGTAATCGTCATATCATGCGTATCGGACAAGTATATATACAGCGGGATATTTATCTGGGTTCCCATCTGGTTGGTAGATTTCAAATCAGGCATTAAAAAACCAGTTTTATGCTTTACCCCAGGGTCTGGCATAGAAAAATATGGCAACCATAATGCCGGCACACCATAAATCCACATTACAGGATTATGGAAACTAAGCATACGCGTATCCATATCATGCACAGTACGTGTGGTTGAAATCTGCCACGCATCGCCAATATTATCACAGTCATCACATGCCGTAAATGTTGCGCTATATGCAATTGTGTCATCGCCATTGCGTACAATATTATCTGATTCAATGTACACGTGTTCGCCCAGCCAGATTTTTATATCATCGCCAGACAAATTTTTCCCATCGCGCGACAAATACGAATCCGTCAGCGTCAAACGTTGACCAGATGAATTCGTTATTTCTGTATTTCCTGTTGTTTTAATAGATTCTGAACGAACATCATATTCAATTTTATCTGACTTGATTGTTTTGGGCATATTGGGGTCAATAGATATCGCCATGGCAGACACGGCGGAAAACATTGACGCAAAAATCAGAATCAATCGCTTCATTTCTTACACAATGCAACCAGTATACCACCCAGAACTAACATCTGAACCCCAGCCAACACGACAAAGTCAGTGAAACTGGTTACCATATTTGATGCCGACATAAATCCAGCCATTGTAATTGCCATGGCCAACACCGCCATTGCAGGCGCAAAACTGGCGCGACGACGCAACAATGACGACCGCAGCAACACCAGTGTGCACAACGCCGCCAATACCAGATTCATAATCGGACTTAAAAAACGGGTGCACAGTTCGGACAAAACCTGTTTGTGCTGTTTTTCGGTTGGGGCATTCAATACGGTCTTGACCAATTCCAGTGTTGGGACACGACGAACCTTGAAACCGATATCGTCGCCACGGTCGGTCAAATTCAAATCCATATCAAACGTATCAAACGTTCCTGTGGTCATTGCGCCGTTATTGCGTGCCTGTAATGCGCCATTGTTCATCACAATGGACAGTCCGCGCGTCGTTGATACTAATTTACCCTTTTCGGCAAAAATTGTCAGCGGGGATTTCTGGTCGCGCATATCAGACAACATAACCTGTGACAGGTCGTGCCCCGATACCTTGTCCACATATACAACCAATCCATCCGCCAGTGGGGTAAATGCCCCTTCTTGCAGTTTCATATGCGCCAAACCGTAACGCAGATTCCATTGCGTACTGTAAAAACGCGCCTGTGACACCGGCACGGCCCAAATATTTAATGCAAAATGCAATACTGTCAGCACCGCCGCCAGTTTTAACGCCGGCCGCGCCAGTTGCCGTGGCGACAGGCCAACAGACGCCATAACGGTAATTTCATTGTCGGCAATCAATTTGTTATACACAAATATAACCGCGATAAATGTCACAAATGGAATGATAATAGACACGATAAACGGCAACATTAATACCGTCAACCCCAAGAAATTACTGAGCGCGATACCATAACTGAGCAAGAATTTCAGCATGGACATAATCTGTACCATCCACGCCAATCCGGTCAGCACCAGCAACAACATGACAAAAATTGCGACCAACTGGCGCGAAAAATATTTGTTCAGTATTCTCATACCCCGCAGTATAAAGCGCAAAATCAAAGCCGTCAAATAATATATTGCTATTTTTCCTTGCTTTCTGGCGATTCGGTGGTAATAATACAAAGTGTTCTTAAAAAAGTTTTTTTTAGGGGCGGGGTTGAAAAACCCCGCCCTTATAAGTAAAGACATATTACAAACGAAGGAGAAAAATAAATGTCTTTTGTTTCTATGCCCCGTCAGGATTTGCTGTTGGCCATTGAATCTTTGGCCCAGGACAAGCAGATTGACCGCGAGATTGTGATTGAATCATTAGAGGCAGCAATCGCTAAAATCGCCAAACATAAATATGGCGAAGAATTTAACATCACAGCGACCATTGACCGCAAAAATGGGGCGATATATGTCAAACGTTTATTTACTGTTATAGAGTCCCCAGAATCCATGGGCGACGAATACGATGCCAACACTATGTTGACGGTCGCACAGGCGAAAAAATACGCTGCAAATCCTGTGGTTGGCGACGTTGTCGAAGATCCATTGCCAGAACCCGAATTTGGACGTATGGCATTTCAAACCGCAAAACAGATTATGACAACCCGCGTCCGTGATGCAGAAAAGGGTCGTCAGTACGAAGAATTCAAAGACAATATTGGTGATATTGTATCTGGTGTTGTTAAGCGTATTGAATTTGGTAATGTTTTTGTTGACATCAATGGCAAGGCCGAAGGTTACATCAAGGGCAGCGAATTGATTCCTGGTGAACGTTTGGCGGTGGGTGATCGTGTGCGTGCATTGATTATGGACGTTACGCGTTCTAATTCTGGGCCACAGATTTTCTTGACCCGTACACACCCAATGTTTATGGAAAAATTGTTTGTCCAAGAAGTACCTGAAATTTACGAAGGTGTTATTAAAATTAAATCTGTATCACGCGCCCCAGGGTCGCATGCAAAAATTGCTGTTGAAACCCAAGACCCGTCAATTGATGCCGTTGGTATGACTGTCGGTATCAAGGGGACACGTATTCAGCCGGTTATAAACGAATGCCATGGCGAAAAAATTGACGTCATTCTGTATTCTGATGACCCTGCGGTATTTATTGTCAATGCAATGCAGCCGGCCAAGGTTGCCAAGATTATCGTTGACGAAGACACCCGCAGCGCAGCCGTCGTGGTTACCGAAGACCAACAGTCATTGGCAATCGGTCGCCGTGGTCAGAACGTCCGTTTGGCGTCACAGTTGACGGGCTGGAATATTGACGTTATGAACGAGGCCGAAGAACAAGAACGTCGCGCCAAAGAATTCAAAGAAAAGACAGAATTGTTTATCCGTGCGCTGGACGTTGATGAAATGATTGCGCATCTGCTGATTACCGAAGGGTTCCGTACTGTCGAAGAAATTGCATTTGTTGATGCATCTGAATTGGAATCTATCGAAGGGTTCAACCCAGAATTGGCGGCAGAATTGCAAAATCGTGCCAAGGCATATTTAACCAAGATTGAACAGGAATACATCGACAACGGTCATGCAATGGGTATGTCTGATGATTTGTTAAAGTTCGATTTTGTGAAACGTCCAATTATTATGAAACTGGGCGAAAACGGCATCAAATCATTGTCTGATTTGGCAGATTTGGCAACCGACGAATTGGTCGAAATCTTGGGCGAAGACACAATGTCTGCGCGTTTGGCGGGCCGCGTTATTATGAAGGCACGTGAACTGGCGTATGGCATAACCCAAGGGGACGCCGAATAATAAAAAACTGCGGTGCGCAGGCATTGTGGGTATTTATGTAACTAATACGGGGGTAAAAATATATGGCAACACTGACATTGGGAAAATCTGTAACCATTGATGCGGTGCAAAGTAAAAAGGGCGATGCGGTACGTGTTGAACGTCGCCGTCGTGTCGTTGCGCCTGGGACACGTGAATTGCGTGATGAACCAGTTGCACCGGCAGCAACTAAAAATGCCGCAGATGAAAAATTGCGCGCTGTATTAGAGGCCGCCCGTGCCCGCGAAGAACAGCGTCGCGCCCGCGAAGCCGAAGAAGAGGCCGCCCGCGTTGCGCGCGAAGCGGAAATTGCCCGCGAAGCCGCAGAATATGAACAGGTAAAATCGCAACTGGCCGCCCGTGAAAGTGTTGCTGCGCCTGCCCCAGAAAAACCGGCTGCATCGCAACCACAGCCCACGAAAAAGTCCGCCCCCGCACAACCACAATCGCAAATGCCTGCGCAACCTGTGCAACAGCATCATGCATTCCGTGGTATGCGCGATGACGAAGAAGACAATGCCCGCCCGTATGGCAATCGTCACAATTCGTCCAAGAAAGATTTCAAAAAATCAGGAAAAATTTCCCTGCATGATATTGTGATTGGTGATGGCGACGATGACGATGAAATCGGCATTCGTGGCGCAAATCGCCGCCGCAGCGAAGCGTCCCTGAAACGCTTTCGTGAAAAGGCGCGTGCAATCTTTACCGCACCCCAGAAAATTGAACACGTTGTTCAACTGGGCGAAACAATCACTGTCAAAGATTTGGCGGCCGCTATGGCGGAAAAGGTTGGCAATGTTATCAAAAAATTGATGGAAATGGGCATGATGGCGTCTCAGAATCAATCAATTGATGCCGATACCGCCGAATTGGTTGCAACTGAATTTGGTGCAACGGTTAAACGTGTTGTGACAAAACCATATGCCGACCAACTGGAACGCGAACCTGATCCGGCGCATCTGCAACCGCGCGCACCGGTTGTCACCGTTGTGGGTCACGTTGACCATGGTAAAACGTCGTTGTTGGACG
>UROD01000028.1 GCA_900549365.1 uncultured Rickettsiales bacterium
CTGGTGTCTGGGTCATATGTTGAACCATTTACCATAATTGATGTTGCCCACGATGGCGCAGTGGTCGAAAAATATTCGCATTCCGATTGCGTCAGTTCAACCAGATTGATTGAAAAAGACGTTCCATCTGCCGATGATGTGACAGACCACGCCGCCCCACCAATCGGTGCGGCATTGCTTTTTAACGCACCTTCTTTTATCAAATAGTCAACCGATACGCCGGTATAATCACCGCGCATTTGTAATAATAATTTTGTGTTCTGGGCAATTTGTTGTAATTCGGTGCTGGCAATGTGGCGACGTGTATTGTTGCGTACAACACCGTACAAACCCATTGTCCCCGCGGTCATGATACCAGCAATGGCCAGTACCCCGATAACCTCTATCAATGAACGTCCAGATTCTGTTTTCATGTGTTCCCCCCGAATTACGTGATTTATTTTGAACCAACGATTTGCGCGCCTTCGAACAAGTCCATTGCGCTGGCCACCAATGGGTCGGATTCCAACGCCACTTGATTTTGTTCAGCGGCCGTTTGAACATGATGTGATTCTGTTTCACGCGAAAGTGTCCACGCGTGTCCCGTTTTATCTTGCAACCACATGGCCAGTTTTGATGCAAATGTTTCGTCGTTGCCACGGTCAAAGTACTTGATTGTTCCGTCGGTAAAATCAACAACCTCTATGTTATTATCAAAATACGCGTGCAACATAATTTCTTTGTTCTTTTTCAATTCGTCGCGCAACATGTCCGCCGATGTAATTTTCAGAAACTTTGGTGCGTCCGCCGTGGGTGCAGGCGTGGCGACTGGTGCGACCGCAGGCGCATTTGCACGTTCCATCTGTTGACGCTTCAAAATTTCGTTCACAGATGGCATATCGGCAATATGCATCAACCGCACAATCAACATATCAAAACATTGTTTTTGATTATCAGACGCCTGTAATTCAGACACGGCTGCAACCATAACCTGCCATATACGGGACAGCGTATTTAACGAAATACGTTCGTTGATTTTCTGAATCTGTTCGCGCTGATCCATTGTGTACGGCGATGTAGAAACGTCGCCCGCGTGCAGGGCAGGGTGCATACGTGTTGCCCAATGTGTCCATTCCATCATATCGGTCAACAGCATAGACAGGTCTGCACCATTGGTGTAAATCTGGTCAACTTTTTCCAATGCGGCGGCGGTATCGCCCGACAACACCGTATTCATCAGGTCGACAACAACCCCGCTGTCCGCGCGTTTCAGCATGGCCAACACGGCCGCTTCGTCAACATGCCCGCCGGTTTGTGCAATCGCCTGATCCAGCAACGATAATCCATCGCGCACAGAACCATCAGCGGCACGCGCCAATAATTCGTTTGCCGCATCAGATAATTCAATTTTTTCTTGTGATGCAATCCACGCAAAATGTTTTTTTAATGTTTCAACCGGCACGCGCGCCAAATCAAAACGCTGGCATCGTGACAGAATGGTCACAGGCACTTTGCGAATTTCGGTTGTTGCCAAAATAAAGATAACGTGTGCAGGTGGTTCTTCCAGTGTTTTGAGCAGCGCGTTAAACGCCGATGTCGACAACATATGAACTTCGTCGATAATATAAACCTTGTACCGACCATTGGTTGGACGATACTGTGCCGCGTCCAAGATGTCGCGCATATTGTCAACGCCTGTGTGTGATGCTGCGTCGATTTCCATAACATCGATATGCTGACCCGCGGCAATCGCGCGACAGTTTTCGCATACCCCGCACGGTGTGGCGGTTGGCCCATCCGATGACAGACAATTTAACGCCTTGGCCAAAATGCGGGCCGTACTGGTTTTCCCAGTACCACGAATGCCAGTAAAAATATACGCATGTGCAATGCGTCCGGTATTGATTGCGGTGGTCAGTGTTTTTACCAAAACATCTTGACCAATCAGTGATTGAAAATCTTGGCTGCGGTATTTGCGTGCTAAAACTGTGTAATTGCTGTCCATACTAAACTTCCTTTTGTTCGCAGGATAGCAAAACACAGTCAAATTTCAACAAAATTTAGAACACGATTCTGTGTCAGTTTAATATGAAATCAGGCAATGGGGCCTCAACCTCGTCCGATGTGGCTGTGTCATCAGATTCTGTATCAATTTCTGGTACTGAAACCTTGTCCGCGGGTGTGCGCGTGGAATCAATTTTACCCTGTTCGGCGGCAACGATACGGCCATAATGTTCTGCGGCCTGTAACAGGCGTTCGCGTTCAATTTCATCGGCAGTTTGACGTGCCTGATCAATATATTGTTTTCTTTTTTGACGCCATTTGTGACAACGCTGAATCATCAGCCCGACAGACGATTGGTTTTTTTTATTTTGCATTTTGTTTCGGTTGTTTCAAAAGGAAATTATTTCCGGCGATTTCTGTCGCCAACTCTCTAAACGAAACTGATGTTAAATCATCTTAAAACTGATTGCAATATTTTTTTTCAGTTGCTATTCTGTTCGGTATGTAGGAGGGGGCATACCACTTGCCACGGAATCAAAGCGGAAACTTTTTATTACAGGCACTGTTGGCGTTGACGTGTATTGTTGCGTTTATGCCGTTTTTTGCGTCGCGATTGGCATCGCGTGATATGGCCGCCCAGATGTATTCCACCACACGCCAGATTGATAATGCTGCGGCGGCGGCACGCATATTTATTCGTGAAAACGCATCGGCATTGCCGTATAACGAAACGGTGGTATCGGGTACACAATTCACGGATTTGCTGGAACCATATGGGTTGCCGTTGGGGTTCAGACCACAAACCGCATTGGGGCAAAATATCGCACTGGTTATTGACAAGGATTCAAATCAGGTGTCGGCATATCTGAAAATGACAGGCGGTGATTTGTCGGGGATTCAGATGGCGGAATTGGTACGTCGCATTGGATTCTATGCCGCGGCAGACAATGGGGCATTGGTGGTGGCGATTGCATTGGACGACGCGTATTCGGACGTTGTGCGTCGTAATGATACGGATTTGGATGCGGGCGGATTCTTGGCCGATTTGGAAATGAACGGCAATTCGTTGAACAACGTGGGCAGTATTGTCGCCAATCGCGCGGGTTTTGATACTGGCGAAATTACAACGTTGTCACTGACGGGAACGGAAAATGGGCGCAAGTCCAAAAATTCTATTAAAAACGCCACTGCGGACAGGGCGGTATTTCAAAGTCCGGACGGTGAATCCGCATTGTCGTTGACGCGTGGTGCGTTATCGGTTGATTCTGTTGATGCGCGTACGGTTGCGGCATTTGGCGATGCGGGAACATTTAATGCAAATACTGCATCGGTATATGATTTTGCAATGACGGCGGGCCGCACCAGTTTTACTGGGCCTGCAAATTGGTATGTGCGTGGCAACGTGGTCAGCGACAAAATAAATTTCAATGTTGAACGATTGGAAATAAATTCATTCCTGAATGCTGCCCGCGGCCAAGATGTGTATATTGACGAAGATTCGTTAAGTTATTCGGCATACAGTGGCATCAGTGTCGCATCAATCGCCACATCAAATATCACAATGCGTGACCAAACATCCGACGCATTGTCTGATGGTGAATCGGGGGCGGTAATATTGGATATTCGTCCCGCTGGCACGTCTGTATTGCCAGATGTTTTTGTCGGCACACTGAGCAATGACATGATTGCACCGCTGAAATCGCCATCTGAATCAAATAACGCAACGGTTACGTGCAAGGCACTGATTGCGGACTTGGGTGGTACTTATAACGCGAAATCATTATCGCAACATATAATTTGCCAGTATTATTTTTGGCAACGCTTGGAACAGCGTATTGATATCAAACAATGTATGTTAAACGGGGGCAGCAACTGTGATTAAAACGCGTATATTTTCATCACGCCCAACCCGCGGTACCAGTTTGACAGAGGTTATTTTGTCCATGGCAATTGTTGCGATTGCCGCGCCCGTGCTGTATTCGCAAATTACAATCACAACGTCAAACCTGCGTGATATGGCGATTGCCCGCCAGATTATGGAATTACGCGATATTACGTTAAATTATGTTCGTGCGAACCAAAATCATTGGCCTGATACTGCCCAGATTAAATTATCAGACGACGAATTGGCGCAAATATCACCGTCAATTGCATCTGGATTTATTGACAAGTATTCTGTTCGTGGTGCAACAATTACCGATGTGTATTTGGTGTTTGATGTTGCAGACAATAAACTGGACGCAAATCGTATCGCGCGTCATGTTGGCGCAGATGCCGCGGTTGTGTCGCCTGATGGGGTGGCATATGGGGCAAATTGGGCGGTGTCTGCGCCGGACTTTCATGCGGGATTATTGGTGTATCGTGTGTCGCGTGATGTTGCAGGACTGGACACAACAAAATACCTGCATCGTACGGCATCAGACGAAGAAAACCTGAATACCATGTTGCGTGATTTGAATATGGACGGCAACAATATATATAATGTTGACGCGTTATCTGGCGTGTCTGCACGGGTTAAAAATATGTCGGCGGTATTTGCGGGTATTGATGATATGACGGCAAACACTGCGTATTTTCGCCGTGGCGCAAATGTTGATGGTGCGGGCGTCAAAATCAATTCTATGCGCGTGACAGGCGATATTTCTGGGTTCAGAACAATTAACGCGGACAATATGAATGGTGCGGCGTACACAACCAATGGGCGCATTGTGACCGACCGCGCAAAAATTACCAAGTCCGTAAATGTTGCGCGTGATTTGGTTTTGAAATCAGACACCACACGAACAATCAGTGGCTTTACGGGTATCAGTGCAAATTCCGTCAAAACCCCATATGTTTCCGCCGAAGAAATTGTGTTTTATGAAAGTTTTGGCCTGACAGTTTCTGGTGAATTGTTGATGTCAACAAACGCGCCATTAAAATTGGGTAATTGGACATTCCCAAATACCAAAGCTCCAACGTTTTCTAAATTGACATTGACGCGTGCAGCATTGCCCGCCGCACCAAAGGCATCGGAATTTGGCGCGATAATGCAAAGTGGTTGGAAATCTGCAACACCAAAAGAGGTTTCGCAATAATGAACAGGTCATTACGTATTTTTTCTGCACAAAATACGTCGCGTGGCGGTATGATGGTTGAATTGCTGTTGTCGGTTGCGCTGGCGGCATTGATGATTCCATTTTTAATCCAGTATCAAACGCGTGCGGTTCGTCGTGCTGAAAATATTGTTATCGCCCGCGAAATGGAAAATATTCAGGGCGCATTGGAACGCTATATCGTTGACAACCGTGAAAAATTATTGGAAACAGTTGGGAAAAATATCACACGCTTGGAAATGGCGGATTTAACGGACTATGGCCTGAATACAAATTTGATGGAAAATGGTCGTGATTATCAGTTACGCGTGTTGAAATCAAATGACGTACGTGGTAAATCCACTTTGCAAGGCGTTGTGGTAATGTCAGATGCAGATATCACGCCACTGCGCACACGTGAAATTGTGGCAACTGGTGCGGGACAATTGGGGTTTGTGGACAATGCACACACGTATGGCGCGTTTGGCTCGTCACGCGCTGATAATATTGATATGGGAATTGTTGCAAAAAATGGAATTGTCGCAACGACATCCGTGAATTTAGACAACGCATTGTATTTGTGGCGCGTGCCATCGGACGATGTGCGTGACGCAACAATGCAGGCGGGTCTGAATCTGGGCGGGCATAATATTACAGATATGGCATTTCTGGGCGCGTCATCGGTTGCACTGTCTGGCAATTTAACATTGGGACGCGCGGCGGTTTCCAGTTTAATATACCAAACGCGTCCGACATTGGACGGCACGTTCGGTATAAAAAATGCGACGGTATCTGGCACTATGTCGGCGGATTCACGCACACTGAATGTTGCGGGCACATTAAAATTGGCGGACGTGGGCAAATTTTCCAGTTTTAATGTCGGCGACCTGTGGGTGTCTAATTTGACGTTGGGTGGTCTGTCCATCAGTGACAGTACAAAAATTGCATTGTTGCGTGTTACAGATTCTGTGGATATGACGTCGGGCCGTATTACCGCGGTGTATGTGACGGTCGGATTTACTGGTTCGGTTACGCCAAAATTGGTCGTCAGCAAAATGATAGAAGATTCTGTGAACCCCGCATACTATTGGAATGTAAAAAGTGGTGTGGCCAATATGTCAGATATGACATTGTTGGATTTGAATCGTATGGCATCAGCCGCGGCGCGTGATACTCGTGGCGACACGGTATCGTATCAATTATTTGCAACAGTTGCCACAAACCAGAACGCAACGGTCGCAGATTTTATGAACGCATTGTCTGAAATCCAGACGCGCGTTCGTGCGAAATATCGCCTGTTGAATTTGGAATAATATGTGGTATAAGTGGAATCATGAAAATAAAATGTGATTTTTGTCAGACAGAATATTCCGTACCGTCACTGCGCGCGGGCGCGGTAAAATGTGCGGTGTGTGGTCACACGTGGACACCGGCGCGCAGCAATGGTCGCGGTGCGGCAATGATGTTCTTTGCGGCATTGTGTGCGTTGCTGTCGGCGATTGTGTTCACGGTTGCTGTTATCACACGCCAGAAAATAGAAGATGCCAACGCCGCCCCATTGATTGCACACGTTACATCGGTGCGTACGGCCGCAGATGCGGACGGTATGCCACGATTGGTGGTTGCTGGCACGGTGCAAAATGTGTCTGATGAAATATACGGTGTGCCTGATTTGATTATCACGGCGCGTGACGCCAATGGCAACATAGTAATACAACAGAAATTTATGCCATCGGCAACATTGCTGGACGCGGGAACTCAGGTTCAGTTTTCGCACACATTGTCTGGTTCGGCAATGGGGGTTAAACGGGTATCTGTGGAATTGGCAAACATGGGGACAAAGAAATGAAAAAATTTGCGCTGGCGGTGATGTCTGCAATTATGTTGATTGGTGCGTCGTACGCCGATGACAAGCCGGTTGTTAAACGTGTCAGCGTTTTTTCCACCAGCACAGATTGGGAGGCATTGACCGGTCTGACCCTGCGCCAGTACACAGGTCGGTTCAAAATTGATAAATCGTTGGTTGGGCGTTCAGGATTGGTTTTATATTACTTGGACGGTTTCCCGTGCTATGGATTGGGGTATGGTGTGCGCGTATGGCTGGGGGCAAACGGCGCAACCGATGGCACATTGCAGATTGCATGCGTGTATCCACCAACAGAAATTAAATTCACATATCGTAATGCCGCGCGTGACGCCGACCAATCGGTCAGTACTGGTATGTTAACGTGCCCAGTCACCGCCGATGCACGCGAATTGTCTATTGATTTATCGCGTTGTACGCGTGGTCGTGATTGGTCAGAATATAAATAGGTTTGTAATGTCTGATATTCGTTCATTTACAGTTTCCGATGACGGTGTGGGGTTGCGCTTGGACAAATTCTTGGCCGACCAGATGCCAGAATTTTCGCGCAGTGAAATTCAGCGTTTCAAGATTTTATTAAACGGTGGCGATGCCCGTGCGGCAACGCGTCTGCGTGCAGGGAACACCATAACGGTTGACGTTCCCGCACCAAAATCAGACATTGCCGCCGACAATATATCGTCGGACTTTGATTTAGGTATTATTTACGAGGACGACGACATAATCGTCATTGATAAGCCACGCGGGGTTGTTATGTACCCATCGGCGGGGAACAAGACCGGCACATTGGTTCAAAACATATTGGCACATTGTCATTTGTCGACATTGGGCGGGGATACGCGCCCTGGGGTTGTGCACCGTTTGGACAAAGATACCAGTGGCGTTATGGCCTTTGCAAAATCAGATGCGGCGTTTCGTGCGTTGGTAAAAACATTTTCTGCCCATGATTTGGTGCGTCGCTATGTCGCATTTGTTTGGGGCATTCCAAATTGGGAGGGGGCAGACATCACTGGCAACATCGCCCGTTCATCACGCAATCGCCAGAAAATGACAATGGTCAAATCTGGGGGCAAGCCCGCCCATACACAGGTGAACGTTATGTCCGTATGGCCACGCGCGGGCGTGTCGGCATTTCGGTGTAATTTGTTGACCGGCCGCACACACCAGATACGTGTCCACCTGTCGGCGCACGGATTTCCGGTCTTGTGTGATCCGGTCTATGGTCGCGCGTCGGGTCGGCTGGCCAGCACCCGTGACCCAGATTTGCTGGAATTTTTGCGTGACCATAACGGCCAGATGCTGCATGCCGAATATCTGGAATTCAATCATCCGACCACGGGCGAACGTGTGCATTTCAAATCTCACCTGCCAGACGATATGGAAACGCTGAAATGTATTTTGGACGACATCGGGTAAAAATAAATTCTGGGGCACATCGCCCCCGTGATTTTTGCCTGTGATTTCTTAGTTTTTTCTTTATCAATGTGGGAATTTATGATATACTAAATCATAAATAATGGAGTGGACAGAATGTTTTTACTGAAAAAATCTATCAGTTTTGTGGCGATTTTGGCATGTTTGCCTGCGGCATATGCGGCAACTGCACGCCCCAGTGTGATGGGTAATGCGGCGCGTCGTATGCCGACGATGTCAACGTATGTGACGGGCACAACAACGTCAACGACAACCACGTCGAATTTGTTGGCTAACGCCGAATGTATCGATGCATATACCTCTTGTATCA
>UROD01000029.1 GCA_900549365.1 uncultured Rickettsiales bacterium
ACTGCCACAACCCGCCGCCGTCAGTACAACCAAGTTCATTTTACTTGCCCATCAATAAATGCGCGAACAATACCCAGTTCGGCATAGGTAAAACTGCCCGAAACATGCTTGGAAAATTCAGGCGACAAAACACTCCAATCGCCATATCGTGTGGTCAACCATGCATCAGGATTATTTGGCGCAGAAAACTTTTTCCCACAAAATTCAATTTCGCCATACGGCAATATATATTCATGATTCCACACGCCATCGTGGAATTGTCCCATAATACGTTCATTCAGTAATTGCCAGTCAATCGCTTCGAACAAATCGCCATGTGACCAGTCGGGCTGCCGACCATGCAAAATCAAATCAGACACAATGTCATAGTACGTTGCGTATGTGCCCACGCCCTGTTCCAAATCACGTGCGGCATTCATTGCGGCACGATAATCCATTTTGAACCGTTCCAGTTCCTTGGGCGTGCAAATATGCTTGTAATAACAATCCCACGGGAATAAATCCAAACAGATTTTTCCCATAAATAAAACCTTGAATATACCGCCGGCATGCGCCCACACGGTCTGAAAGTGTCCGTGATTGTACCGCGCACTCAGCAATTCAACCGCACGATTAAAATCTGGCCGCATCAGGCCGAAATCAATATCATCGTCCCACGGCACAAATTTGCCATTGCGCGCCGCGCCCAACAAATTACCTGCGGACAAGAAGTACCCAATGCCATTTGCACGCAAATCCGCAGCAACCATTTCCGCCAAACGCAACGCCGCGCGCTGTTGCAACGCCAGATGCCCCGTGGCATCGGGCAAATCATCGGCATTGCGCCCCATACCATACAGGCGCGACACATGATTATGTAATTCGCCCAGTTTTTGAATCAACCAGTTTTGTCTGGCCTCTATATCAACCAAGCGTCGTTGAATAACGTCAAAAATATCGTTCTTGTCATCTGGTTGCATTATCGCCTATGACCCGTGATAACAATTAGTGGAAAATTCATATGTGCCCGTTGGATCAGAAAACGCGGTTGATGTCGGAACATAGCATGTGGCCAAACCCCATGTCGTACCAGCCTGTGCACCGGCGGTGGTGTCACCACCCTTGATATCGGTAAAGTCCGACCATGTTTTACCATTCCAACGCGCATTGTCAAACGATGGGCATTGCGCACAATAATCCGTCCCAGCGGTTGGGTGATACCAACCAACATCACACGCCTCGGTCGCGCGACATCCGCCGTTCTGTGCAACCTCGCCATCGCCACAAACAGTACCGGTGCCACCACCGCCTGTACCGCCACCACCAGGTTTTGTACCCCTACAATACTTATCCCATTTGTCATAAGCGTAAATGTCCTGACATATTTGCAACGTCATACCCGACGGCAACGATGACTGGTCACACCCATTATTTTTAACCTTTGTACACGCGCTCTCTGAAAATTTATATGTTTCGCAAGAATCGCTGTCCGGCCCCAACATACCGGCACGGTGACAAGCATAATAGTTTGTCGTACCATACTCATAACCGAACAAATCGGTACAACACGCCGTATCTGCCTCGTCATTGTCATCTTCGGTATATTGATTAAAACAATCTACTATATTGGCGCATTGACTGGATGAAAATGCTGCCTCGGCTGTGCCGGTTTTTGCCGCCAATAATGCTGCCAGTAACAGATATGATTTATTTATATTTGCCATGGGTATGCCCCCTCCACCTAAAAAACACGTTGTCCAAATCTAGCCATGGCTAAATTTGGACACAAAACCCTTTGACCAAACCACGGGAAACGTGTACTATTACACGCATGAAAATGCTTGAATTTAGCCATCGCTAGATTTGGACAGTCACCACACTTGAAAACACGGCAATATGCGTCACTTGTGATGCATTTTTCTATTTTGTAACAAAAAAAACGCCCAAACGGGCGTTTATTTATTTTGCAAAGAATTTATCATAAACCTTGTGATTGATTTTGACCGGATACGTCCGAATCAGGAACGAATTATAATCGTCCGTGATTTCACGCGATTGGGTTGATGCCAATTCCTTGCGCAAATCGGCCATCTTTTTCGTATCAACGGTTGGTGCAACCGCGTCACCCGTGTGCAATACATAGAACGCGTCCGCGGCACTGACGATTGAATTGTCATTTGCATTTGCGCGGAACGCCGCAACCAGTACGTCGGTTGGTGCGCCCGATGTGCGCGACACCGTCGCGGATTTGGTTGATAATTTCTTGCCTGCGAATTTGCCGTCTTTGTTCAAATCGACCAAGATTTCATTTGCACGAACATATGCCTGTTTGCGTTGGGCATCACGCTGCCAATCAGCAATCAGGTTCTTTTTAACCGACGCAAATTCGGCATTGTGCTGTGGGTCAATTTTATCAACACGCACAATAACAAAACCCTGTTTGGTTTCAGTCAGTTCACTTTCCAATCCTGCATCCATATCAAAGATTTTTGCGACCATTTTGTCGGTCAAAATCGCGTCCGCCGGACGACCGTCCGCCGCGAATGATTTCAATGATACGTATTTCGCATTGTGGCGTTTTGCCGCGGTTGCCATGGATTCGCCAGCGATAATGTCATCTTCGACCTTTTGCGCGGTGGCCAACGCCGCATCATAACTGTCGGGCTTTGACATATCGGCCGGAATCAAGACATACGATACCGTGCGGTGTTCTGGCACGACCTGGGGGTGCGCCGCATAGTATTCTTGCAACTGGGCATCTGTTGGTTTTCCGACTTTGAAATCAGAAAACTTTACCGTTGCGTATTCAATCTTTTTCTGACCATATCTGGCGTTATATGCCGCGGTCAATGCAAACTGTGGCACATTCATCGGCACGGCGATTGGGCCCAATACATAACCACGCAAAACCTGATTGCGCAGAACGTTTGCAAATGCGTCCTCGCTATACCCAGAATTATTCAGCACCACATCAAACAGGTATGCGGAAAAGCGGCCATTGCTCTGAAATTCTGGAAATTCGCGAATTTCGCGCGCGATGCGACCATCGGTCACAACAAAGCCCAAATCGTTTGCACGATTTTCAACCATACGCTGTGTCGACAGATCACCCAAAACGCGGGCGGTAAATTGCGCCCCCGTCTGTGCATCGGTATAGACCGCGCGACTCTCGTCCCGGGTCATCTGGGCCAATGCGCGACTGCGTTCGGCATTGTATTCTTGCATTGTCACGTCGGCATTTCCAACGCGAACCAGTGTTGTGTCGCCACGACTGCCACCGAAAACCCATTCGGCAACGCCCCAACCGACAAACGAGAAAGCCAATATAGCAATCAGAAATTTTGCCAATGGCTTGTCTGCTGCATTACGTAAATATTCTAGCATTTGTTCCCCTTTTGCGTTACCATAGCAAAACGACAAGAGAAAAATCAACGAAAAAAAGGGGAAAAACCATGAAAATTATTGCAGGTAATTGGAAGATGAATGGTACGCGCGCGGCGTTGGAAAATATGCTGAACGCGTTGCGCGATGTTGCAACCAAAAATCGCGTGATTTTATGCGTACCACATACTTTATTAAATACTGAATCAGACACTGCATCCATTGGCGCCCAAGATGTCAGCACCCACGACCACGGTGCATACACTGGGGAAATTTCGGCAACAATGCTGCGTGATGCGGGCGCAAAATATGTAATTGTCGGCCACAGCGAACGTCGTATGTACCACGGCGAAACAAACGATATTGTACGCCAGAAAGCGACTGCGGCGATGGCGGCGGGACTGACACCTATTATTTGCGTTGGCGAAACTATGGATGAAAAACAGGCCGGCAAAACTATGGCGATTATTGAATCGGGGGTTCGTGAATCTGTGCCAACAGACGCACACGATATTATTGTTGCGTACGAACCACGTTGGGCCATTGGCGCGGGCTTGACACCAACCGCCGAAGAAATCGCCGCGGCGCACACACTGATTGCAAACACCCTGACAGATATGGGTTTGGACGGCACACCTGTATTATATGGGGCCAGCGTCAAGGGCTCAAATGCCGCCGAAATTATGTCTATTGCACATGTTGATGGCGTATTAGTTGGTGGGGCATCCTTGAAACCCGACGACTTCATACCTATAATAACCAGTGTGAAATAAAGATACATTTGCAGGGCGGATGCATTCCGCCCTGTGGAACAAAATAATAGGTATAATTATGCAAGAAGAACACAAACCAGAAAAAGAAGTAAAAATAGAAACAGTGTCTGTTGACACGCCCGCCCCTGACATGCAACAGCCGGACAACACGCATGATGATGCCGTTGCTGAATTGGACGCATTAAAGGTTGAATTTAATGAATTAAACGATAAATATTTGCGCAGCGTTGCCGAATTGGAAAACACGCGTCGCCGCGCCGCATTGGACGCAGAATCACGCGCGCGCAATCGCGCAATGTCTGTGGCCAAGGAATTTTTACCGGTGATGGACGCCATTGTGGCGGCGCAAAATATTGCCCCAGATGATGCCGGCATTCAATCCATGGCACGCGCAATGGAATCTGCATTTGCAAAGATAGGCATTGTAAAAATTGAATCCGTTGGTCAGATTTTGAATCCACAATTCCACAACGCAATTCAGGTCGTTGATGCGCCCGCAGATTCAAACCCCAGACCCGCCCCTAATACCATTATGACAGAAATGCAGGCGGGCTATATGTATGGCGACAGTGTCTTGCGCACTGCGATGGTTGTGGTATGTAAATAAAAAACGCCCGTTTGGGCGTTTTTTTTATTTTGTTTTCTGATTCAATTCAGCACGAATCCGTTCAACCTGTTGAGAATTATCACACACCAAACACTTTGCAAAATTTGTGCGAACTGTTTTCAAGAATTCCGCCTTGGCTGCATTACCAACATATGACGTTTCTGGTATGCGCAACGCCAAACCATTTCCACCCACATAACGACTGATATGTCTGCGGGGCAGAAAACCATTGCGACGCAACAAATATTCGCATACGTCTATATTTTCTGGACGTGTCATAAAACAATAGAAATATACCAGACCATTTGTCGCACGTAAAAATGTCACGCTTGAACATAAACTAGCCAACAATTCAGCATCTGACGCAGATGTCGACGCTAACGAACGTGTCGATGTCTTGTTAAAATAATCTTTGATGCGTTCAACACACGAATAAACTTTCATAATATATGCCTTTGTCTTTTGACAAATACTACTACTTGTTTATATTTTGTCAAGTGGTTATATTCCCAAACGGTGTTTCAGTTTCAACATAAATATCGATTCATCGCCAAATTCATCGGTATGATTTGGGTTCACACGATATATAAAACCAATCGCACCATCAGTAAATGCCCCCAGCGCACGACGATATGTTGCGGTGAAACGCACCTCGCGATTTTCGGGCGTCAAATCAACATCGCGTACACCGGCATTTGTGATTGCTATATCATATTTTCCGTCTGCAACCTCTATAATATCATAATCCGCATGCGAATATTGCATAACCCCACGATTTACCCCCAATGGGCGTGAAACTGTAAAATTAAAGTTCCCAACATCAACCCCAGCAGCAATCGCATCAGAATAAATATCAGACATACCCAAGATAAAATCGCCACCTGTCATATCAGATGTTGTACGTGCAAACGTCCCGCGTACGCGCAAGGTTATATCGTCAACTGGCCGATACGACAATTCAGAATCAATATACATCGTATCACCCGTCCCCAGATTTAACAAACCATCTGTCTGGGCCCCCAGCAAGGTATCTGATTCATGTGCATTACCAAATGCGGTTGTAAAACCAAATTTATTGCCGTGCCATGCGATATGTGATTGCGCCCCAGAAATCAATCCCAAACGCGCAGGTTCATATTGCGACGAAATTGTTGGGTCATTTTCCAGTAAATCTTCGCTGGTAATTGTACCTGAAAACGCACGCGCACCAAACGACCATTTACCGCTGTGGTAATTTACATCTGTGGTTATTGCATTTGACGCCAACCCCAGAATTGGATTTGACATACCGTCAAAGCGCGACGCGCCATCGGTCAGATGATGCTGATATCCCGCGGCAAAGTTCCATGCGCCACGCGCATAATCCATATGTAATGTATCCAACCCGCCCATATTGTCATTATACGCACGTGACGACGTCGTCATTGAAAATCCAATATTGCCGATTTGTGTACGTGGTGTGGTGCGATTATCAACACGAAATTCGCCCAAAACATCACCCATATACAGCCCACGGCGCGATTGCGCGCCAACCGCAAACTCATTTTTCCAAATACGTGGCAACGCCATTTCACCATCAATGCTTTCCAGTTTATCAAAGAACGGTGCACTGATTGTTGCCATACGTGGACTGAACGCCGACGAAGTACGAAATACGGTATTTGTCGCCGCGCGCCAATATGCATTACCATTATTTGCAACAATTTTACCATCTGTATAATAATACAATTTTTTTGCCGGTGTGGTTGCGCGCGCAACGTTTATCAGACCATAACCAAAAACGTCTTTGAATACGTCCAGATAATTATAGCCCTGCTGTTGCCAACGCATTTCATCTTCATTCGGCAATGTGTACATACTTTTCAAATACGAAATCAATGCATCTTTGGTCATTGATGTGCCAGTATCAGTTGACCCCAAGAATGGCCCATCGGCAGTCAATGCCAACAACATAAACAACTGTTTATTATTCATATAATCAAATGCAGATTTTACCGCACCCACCGCACCGGCCGCCGCAGATACCGCCAATTCATCGGTCAGCCCCGTTGCTGCAAAACACCACGGGTCAATTGCCGCCGTACCGCGCCCCGCCGCAGCACCACATTTGCGCGCCTTGTAATATTTATCATCAGACGCATCATCCGGCGTACCGTTGTTTGTTGACCATTGGCTGAGCGCGTACGTGCCACTGGGCGAATAGCCCGCAACGGTTTCCGCCGTGGTTGTACCCTTGCCTGTTTGTCCAACCGCAACAACCGACATAAACAGATGTTCCAAATTTTGGAAAACCAGTGGCGCAGAATTTTCAAATGTCGCCTCTAACGTTCTGCCCGACCATGCACTGTCTGTTTCAAATGCACCTGTCGAGAAAATTACCAACGGTGAAAACGTTGACCCTAAACCATTAAAGAACGCAGATGCATCTGTCCCAGGCAACGCGTTTGTGCCCTCTGCGCCGTCGGTCTTGTTTACATCATAATATTTATTCACAAGCGTTATAAATGCTGCCTGTAATTTACTGGCATCTGTCCCAACCGACATAATATCATTAATCGTTTCAGCATCACGCGAACGCAACGGCGAAATCACAGATGCATTTGCAATGATGTCTGGACGCGAACGCCCACCGGTTATGTCACCCGCTGCCCACAACGCACCGGATTTTAACAGTGCCTTGTAATTATAGTAATCTGTATCTGCGATTTTTTTTATCTGGGTAATCGTATTGTTTGCCAATGTGTATGCCGCATTGTTCATGTACAACGCGCCATCAGCACCAATATAGCCATTATATGTTGTTGTTCCGTCGGTTGCGACAACGGCATTTCCCGTACGCGTTACAGTATAAGTTTTTCCGTCCAAGGTCAATGTATCACCCGTGGCCAACGCACCACCCGCCATAGTATATGTACCGACATTTGTTGCCGTCATACCAACCAAACCGCGTCCACCACCAGTTCTGAATATTGTCATTTGACCATTTGGCATAAAACCAATATAGTCCGCATCACTGTAACCTGCCTCTTTGCCGCCAATAATTTTTGCCAACAGGTTGTCCAATGCCGATGCCGACGTGTTATTGATTGCCGTGCCCGACCCAGACAAATCAAAATCATTGACAAACGCCAAATCCTCGGTCGTGCTCATACCAGACAAATCAGTTGCACCAGCGGCAATCGTAATTTTGTTATTATAGTACTTGCTGGATACCATGTCCGTACTGGCTGGATTTATTGTTGTGCCGTTAATCGTTGTCCATGGCAATAATCTGTCGCCCAACGACGACGTTTCCGATGCATTTACACCATTTGTCGTAACCAGCGCAACGTTTACCGGACGCCCCCCCGCGACAGCGGTACTGCCCAAACTATATTGTTTCAATGTATCGTTTGTAATTGGCGCGCGCGCAGAATCACGCAACGTACGCATACCCATGTATCCACGTGCCAGCGCACCATACCCGCGCATCATCAGCAGGTAATTACCGCCCGCCATATTATTCATCAATTTGAAATTCTTGGCTAAAATATTGTCCGCATTTGATGGGCTATAAAAATTCAATTCACTGGTATACTTCTCTGCTTCCTTTTCCGCATTGGGCATTGCCGGCCCATATGGAATTGCCAGTTTTTCTGTTGGCTTGTTCGTGTCACCACCTGGTTTATCATCACCACGATTACCACCAGATGATGGCGATTTATTATCATTACCTGGGTCAAACACATCAGTCAGCAATAACAGCCCACCAACAACAACGGCGGCCCCCGC
>UROD01000030.1 GCA_900549365.1 uncultured Rickettsiales bacterium
CTCGTCCACCAGCGCAACCCCATTTGCAGTAATTGTCCCAGAATACTTGGGCTGTGATGCCGTTTGACGTGGCACTTGGTATGAATATGAACGGCTGCCAACAACCTGTTTGCTGCCCGATTGGCCGACATATTTCGTGTACCCTTGGGATTGATATTGCGTATAACCAATTTGGTTTGCATTGGGCGCAGATGTGCGCTGATAGTACGCTGGGGCCCCCTCGGTCGCGGCATACGCCGTAACAGACACAAAAAGACCACCCAAAAAAGGTATAATTCCTGACTTCATTTCTTTTTCTTGGGCTTATTATATCATAAATTTTGCATACAAAAAAGAGTTTTCATTTATTGCTTGCGCACTGCGTGATGCGCGGTACAATGCAAAATATGACAAATCCGCATAATCTTTACATTCATACCCCCTTTTGCATGTCCAAATGCAATTATTGTGCATTTTTTTCGCGCGCGTGCAGTGCCCCCGATTGGGACGCATTCGCAGACGGCATTTTGCATGAAATTGAATTTTGGGGACAACGCATGGGACGAATTTCTGTGCCGACCGTGTTTTTTGGCGGTGGGACGCCATCGCTGATGCCAACAAAAATATTTGGCCAGATTATGAATGCACTGCGCACAAATTTTGATTTAATGCCTGACGCTGAAATTACATTGGAATCAAACCCAAAGACACTGGACAAAACACGACTGTGTGAATTTGTAAATTTTGGTGTAAACCGTTTGTCTGTCGGCGTTCAACGATTAAATGACAAAACTTTGCAATTTTTGGGACGCACGCACAGTGTACACGACGCATTGGAACTGTTGGACACTGCACACAAATGTGAACTGCGCCTGAATGCGGACTTTATTTACGGATTGCCGTGCGACACCCCAGACAGCGTTATGCAAATGTGCAAAGACATAAATACACTGGGGTTGCATCATGTATCAATGTACGAATTGACCATAGAACCCAACACGCCATTTGGACATATGAATTTAGAAATGCCATCAAATGATGCCATGGCAGATATGTACACAATCATTGGCGAAAATTTATCAATTCCACGTTACGAGGTATCAAACTATGCCACCGCAGGCGACGAATGTCGTCATAATCAAAACATATGGGACGGCGCACCATATATTGGTATTGGACGTGGGGCGGCGGGACGGCCATATATCCAAAACGTGTGGTACGAACAGACCGGTGGCGATATTCAAATGCGCCCACTATCAACCGATGCACGCGCAACAGAAAAAATCATAACTGGTATGCGCACTATGCGTGGGGTCTGCAAAACCGACGATGTGATGAAAATTATAAACACAGAATACGTACGAACACATCCCGAATTGATATCAGACACAGGCAACAGAATTTGCACCACTAAAAAAGGTATTTTAATTCTGGACGATTTATTGGTAAACTTGTGCAACTAGGTAAAAAAAATGAAAAACAAAATGTTAAATATAATTGGGATTGTTGCGGTTATTGTCGCATGCGTTGCCGCGCACCATTTTACAAAGCAAAGGAAGGTTATTATGAACGCAGGAATACAAACGACAAATATGGACACAACCGTTCGCGCAGGCGATGATTTTTATAATTTTGCAACTGGCGGTTGGCGCAAATCGCACCCTATTCCAGATGACTATACGCGCTATGGCGTGTTTGAGGTATTGCGCGACACAAACCTGAAACGCGTGCGTGAAATTGCAGAAAATGATAATGGGAAAATCGGTACACTGTATAAAATCGCAATGAACACTGAACGCCTGAATGCCGACAAGACCGCGCCCGTTGCCGCACAGTTGGCCGAAATAGATGCAATTAAATCTGCCACAGAATTACCGGCATTCTTGGGTCGTATGCATCGCACAACATCGGCATTCTGGGGCGATGGTGTTGGTCTGGACGAAACAGACAGCACGCATTACCTGTATAACATTGGCCAAGGCGGTTTGGGACTGGCGCGCGATTATTATTTTGATACAGATGAAAAAACTGTTCAAATTCGCAAAAAATATTTAGAGTTTATAAACAAGCAGATGAAAAATTTTGGCGTCGCAGTTGATTCAAAAAAATTATATGAATTGGAACTGCGCATGGCGAAATCATTTTATCCAAAAGAAAAATTGCGCGACCCGCACGCAAACTATCACAAAATGACGATTGCAGAAATAAAAGAACGCTTTCCAAATTTTGATTGGGACGCATATCTGGCGGCACGTGGCGCAACAGCGGCACAACAAATCAATATTGCCCAACCAGAAGCAATCGCAGAATCAATCGCTATTTTGAACGACACAGATTTGAACTTGATAAAAACATATCTGAAATATCAAATTGTGTGCGATGCAGATACCTTGCTGGACGATGCAACATATGAAATTTCATTTGATTTTTATAATCGCACCATGGCGGGCCAGAAAGAACCTAAGCCACGCTGGAAACGCGCGGTATCATTACTGGACGGCACACTGGGCGAAGAAATTGGTCGTCTGTATGTTCAGCAATATTTCCCCGCAGACGCCAAAGCACGTATGCAAAAGTTGGTAAAAAATTTGCAGCGTGCATTGGGTATGCGTATTGAAAATTTGGAATGGATGTCTGACGCGACCAAGGCGCAGGCACTGAAAAAACTGGGCACATTTCACGCAAAAATTGGATACCCAGATAAATGGCGCGACTATTCCAAATTGAACATTGATGCGAACGCATCGCTGTGGGAAAATATGTTGGCGGTATCTGCATTTGAAGATGAATTTTGGCTGAATAAAATTGGCGCAGAAAAAGACCCGACATTGTGGTATATGAATGCACACGAAATCAACGCATACTATGACCCATCAACGAACGAGGTTTGTTTCCCTGCGGGAATTTTGCAATACCCATTCTTTGATATGGCAGCAGACGATGCGTTTAACTATGGCGCAATCGGCAGTATTATTGGCCATGAAATGACGCATGGATTTGATGATTCTGGTCGTCATTTTGATGCAAATGGAAATATGACTGATTGGTGGACAGCGGATGATGCCCGCGGTTTTGATGAACGCGCAAACGTATTGCGTGCATATTTTGATAAGATTGTAATTGCGGGCGACGTACACGCAAACGGCACGTTTACACTGGGCGAAAATTTGGCGGACTATGGTGGTATTACAGTATCATTTACAGCATATAAAAATTTTGGGTTAGCATCAAATGATGTCGACGGGTACACCGCCGACCAGCGTTTCTTTATCGCATACGCGACATCTTGGGCACAGAATATTCGTAGTGACGAAGAATTACGCCTGACCAAGATTGACGAACATTCGTTGGCAAATAATCGTGTAAATGGCATATTGCCACATATTACAGCATGGTACGACGCATTTGGTATTACCCCACATGACCGGTTATACGTCGCCCCAGAAAACAGAATTAAACTGTGGTAAAAACGGGGCAATGCCCCGTTTTTTAGAGCATAGATAATAGAACATAGAGAATAGATTTGGTGCGCCAACGGCGCACTTGATTTATTTACTGGATTGCCACGCTGCGCTCGCAATGACAGTATTTCTGGGACGCAGTCCGCAGGCGACACGGGTGGCTGGATGCGGAATAAAAAACGCCCCGTCTGGGGCGTTTTTTTTATTTACTGGTGATTGCAACAACCCATTGGTTGGCATTCAACGTAATATCATCAGGCGTCCCCTCCACACCATTGACGCTCATGCACGTTCTGATGGTCGGCAAGCATGCGTTTATAGCCAATTTGTTATTTGCACTCAACTTTGGTTTAGATTCTGCAACATTTTCACTGCTGCAAACTGCTGTGCCGCATGTATTCTTGTCTGCGTCATAATTATTTTGCGCTAAGCACGATGTTATATCAGATATACAACTTTCTGCATAGTTGGCGATAACCGTATCTTGCTTTGACTTTATCTGAACCAACGTACGTTGCAGGTATTCCTTGATAACATTGTTGATTGGTTGATATTCCGCATTCTGGCCACTGCCCTTGTATGTAACGTCCTGACACTTATTCAGAACAGACATGCACATACCAAGGTTCTTGCCATTTTTCTTGTCGTAATAACCAATCTTGTACTGCAAGAATTCTGACATACTGGTCGATGGTTTTTGCGCAGATATTTCTGTCACGGTCTTTTCAATATAATCACTCAATGTACCTGTTTCTGTGCTGGTACCCCATGCATCTTTGTTTTCCCCATATTTCCAAGTAGCATATAACGCACCTTTGCTGTTGCCAGATTTACCAGGGGTGCTGCCAACAACAATTTTACCGTTAACAATGTATTTACCCGATGGGTCCAGACAGTTTTCATAATCAGAACCACATACAAAGTCGTCTTGCATACATGAATCCAATGCATTGATGCACCCGCGCAGGTCATACGTATTTTTCTGTTGTGCAACCAGCAGACGCGCCTTTTGCAAAACACTCTTGGCATTGCGGACGGTCGCCGTCATTTGGTCATTGGAATCCGTCAAACTGCGTTCATATGCGATACACTGTTTATCAATTTCCAAATCGTACGCATTTGTCACAACCGACGCATCAACCCCCTTGGCGGTGCAACTGTTCAGTACAGACGCCTTGCAACGTGCACTGGCGGTTTTGTACAACTGTTCGCCACGTTGGTTGCTGATACTGTTCGTGCCAGACGTTGTGTTCAAGAAAGAGCTTAGGTCAAATCCAGTGCTGCTGATAGAGAAATCCAACAATCCCGACAAATCCAAACTGATACCAGAATCAGTTGATGTTGCACTGCCCGATTTTACACTGATAATCGCATTTTTAATCTTGTCCAAATCGTTTTTCAACTGGGTATTATCACTGGTCTTTTGCATTTCCAGTTCCGCCGCAGTTTGCGTGAACAGGGTTTCCACCTCGTCCGCGGACAGACCGATGTACTGAATCTTTTGTGCGACATCTTGCAGGTCTTCGGTTGCCTGTTTCAATGCAGTTTCGGTCTTTTCATAATTCTTCAAGTTGGCACTGCAACTGCAACGGCCCTGATTGTCGTCCAGAACGTTACAGAAATTATCCATACATGTTTGATACTGCGCCTTGCAGAAATCGGTCATTTCGGCCAATTCTTCGATGGCACTGGTATCCGTTGTGGCAGACGCCGTCGCGGTCGTAGATGTCGCGGTTGATGCCGTTGTCATACGAATTGTCGGCACACGTTTTGTCGCGCTATTCACACGCATACCAACACGCCCCGTGTACAGTGGTGTATTTACCGTATCTGTTTGAACAATAGACGCGCGTGCAGCCGTGCCAGCGGTTGGCACATTGCGACGCACAGAAACCGTCTTGGCCGCGTTATCGGCCGCAGTTGCACGGGCCGCATTTTTTGTTTGCGCAGTGCGCGATGCCGCCGCACGCGTTGTCGCAACCGATGTGCGCGCCGCAACGATACGCCCCGTATTATTATTGCGTGCAGAAATTGTCCGCGACGAAGACGAATTGTTTGATACGCCACGCGATGACGCAATGCGCGCACCGGCGTTTCGTGGGCTGACCGCAGTATTTTTCACAGGCGTGGCAGGTAAAACATCAACAACTTCGTCCGCGACAGCATCATCTGCAACGTCATCGGCATCAATGTCCGTATCGGCATACTCAATTACGTCTTCGTAATAATACGATGGCGCAACCTCAGCAAATGCGGGCAATACCAGCAGTCCACTTAATACAGCAATCAATCTCTTCATAGCGACAAAATCCTTCCTAATTATCAATGATTTTATCATAATAGGGGCAACCGCGCAAACAAAAAAACTAATTTTCACACATATTCCAAATATTTTTATACCAAAGATTATTATCTTTTTTAATGAAATTTCTTGTCTTGTTTGTTTTTATTGTACTATAATCCACGCCAGAGGTTAAAAATTGTCCATACTCAAGAAAGGTTTTATGTTTTTAATTACCCTGCCTATGCTGGGGTGTACAACCGTACCAACGACGACCGCTGATAAACGTTTGGACAATTATACGCCTAAAATTACAACCGCTGATTTTGACTATGACCCGATGCAGACCCCCATTGCACAATGCTATGCCGATGAATTGGTGGCAGGCGATGAAATATCTGGGGCAACATTGATTGACGACGGTTTGTCCGCATTTGTTGTTCGGGCGGCATTTGCGCGTATGGCGACCAAGACCATTGACCTGCAAACATATATTTACAGCAATGATTTTTCGTCCAAGATTTTGGTTGGCGAACTGAAAAACGCCGCCGACCGCGGGGTTAAAATTCGTATTTTGGTTGACGACTATGGCACAGATTCTGATATCGTAGACGTGATGTTGCTGAACCAGCACCCGAATATAGAGGTCAAGGTTTTTAACACTGTCGCCAACCGTTCAAAATTATTGTATTACCCACAATTCTTGATGGATTTTAACCGGTTAAATTCACGTATGCATAATAAACTGTTTATTGTGGACAATGTCGCATACATTACCGGCGGCCGAAACGTGGGCAGTAATTATTTCTATCCAGAAACATCATCAAACTTTTCAGATACCGACGTTTTGTTTTTGGGCGATATGACGCGATATGCCACCGCCAGTTTTGACAAATATTGGAATCACCATTTGGCAATACCTGCCGACGTTTTTCCAAAGGCAAAATCTAAAAAGGCAATGCGCAAATTAGAACAAAAGTTTATTGATATTCAGGAACGCAGTGCCGCTGACGCCCGCAGGTATAACACTGTGATTCAAATGGCAATGCGCAAGTACAAGCAAAAGAATTTCGATTTCAGTTGGGGGCACGGAAAATTCTTGGCCGACCCACCGTCCAAGGTTGAAATGACAATGTCTGAAAAACAGGAATATCGTGGCGAAATTGTGCGCGCGTTGCAACACCTGTGGGACGAAACAGATACATCGGTATATATTTCAGCGGCATATTTTGTCCCTGGTCAGGGCGGATTGGAACACATGATGCGCGAAGAAAAATCTGGTGTTCACATGACGATTGTGACAAATTCGCTGGCATCAACAAATGCGCCAACCGTGTATGCCAAATGGGAAAAATATCGTAAAAAATTGATTCAATCGGGCGCAGATGTGTACGAATTTATGCTGTCTGCTGAAAACCTGCGGGCAAAGTACAATGACCGCGAACGCAAGCATTCCAGTTTTTCGGTTCTGCACAGCAAAACGATAGTATTTGACGACCGTATTTCTTGGATTGGCAGTTTTAATCTGGACCCACGCAGTGCGTATTTCAACACTGAAAATGTTGCGATTTTTGAAAGCCGCGAATTTGCGTCCAAATTGCGCCAGATGATTTTGGACGACACCAAGACATCGTGGCACGTAACATTGGACGCACATAACAATCCAGTATGGTCGGGCGCACGCGCAGACGACAAAGAACCACGTGAATATCACCACAACCCAGACACCAGCATATTCCGTCGCGCATGGAAAATTATGCTGCGACTGATTCCAGAAAAGTTTGTGTAAAAAACGCGCCATCGGCGCGTTTTTTCAAAGTTCATCCGTCTCCGCAAATGCTCCGCCGCGATAAAAATTTTATGTGCTTCGCGCAAGTTATTTACTGGATTGCCACGCTGCGCTCGCAATGACAGTATTTCTAGGACGCAGTCCGCAGGCGATACATTTTTAAGTTTTATATTCTAAAACTAAATCACTGTATCACTTACTAACTTTATCACTAAAAAATAACCACCGGCGATTGCTCGACGGTGGCTACTCCCTTCCTTCTGGTATTCCCAGAAACTGTTTTGATGCCTTTTATATGACCCACATGGCACACATATTACGCTGCACGTGCAACCGAAGATTTTTCTTCGATGTCGGCGGCATCCATAATCTTTTTCGCTTCGGCAAAGACCATACCCTTGACACGTAATGCCAATGTTTTTGTATCCATGCTTTCGGCGGCAACTTCGAAATTATCAGTGCGAATTTGCAATGAAACGTACGCACCAACCAACGACGCGCGGGGCAAATCCTCGATACTGCGTGGCGCGTTGCCAATACCGATTTTCAATTCGTCGGCCAACGATATAATCTGACGATCTTCGTTCACCCAAACGGTTGTCGTTAAAACTTTGTTCAAGGCAATCATGATTTCTTTAATATTTTTTTGCATGTGCGGGTCCCTCCTTTCGCTTTGGGTTTGTCGAAAATCTAATCTTGGAATGTATTTACACACGTATTTACATTTTTGCCAACTAAATTTTCATTTGTTTTTTGTTTTTGCCAGAAATCCGGTTTTTGGCGGTTTTCTGGGGCTTTTGAAACCTTTTCTCCTTGTCTATACAAACATCTTAGAACAAAAACGAATCGCAGGTCAAGGGGAAAAT
>UROD01000031.1 GCA_900549365.1 uncultured Rickettsiales bacterium
CAACAGCCACATAATTACAGCCAATGCTTTCAGCACCAGCCCAAACAACATTATATTTTTTGCCCCAAAACGGCGGGCAATATGCGCAACTGGCAACTGGGTCAACAATACCCCACCAGACCACAGCATCAACAGCACAGAAATACCAAAATCACTGACCCCATGGGACTGCATAAACACCGCGTACACAGGTTCTAAAAACAATAACGCATTAAAAAATGTGTATCCATAGATACAACCCAAAAATCTGTTCAGTGAACATTTATCAGACATTCCCACATTTCCCCATATAAACGCATTTGCATTATACACTATTTTTGCGCCCTGTGTATTGATTTTTTGGCAAAAAAGCACTATAATTATACGTGTAAGTGATTAAAAGGGCGTACCCATGTCTGTCAAGATGAATGAGTTTTTATTACAGTACTACAAGCAGTTGCGTTTTAACAGCATGCCGCCCGAGGTTCGTGCCCAGTTCGACGTCTATCTGAAGGCCGATGATTTCCGTGGTCATATGAAGGACTGGAAAAAAGAGCTGATGACGAATGGCGCGAACAATCCAATGCCCGACCCGACCGAGGTTGGTGGCGCATGGGAACTGAGTGATGACGAATGGGAGAAGTTATTTCGCGCATTCCAAGATGCATTTCGCGCAATGGATGCGGACAAGAAGTCATTCAAAGACAACAAAGACGCAAACGATTTTCTGAATGAATATTTTGGTGACTTGCGCCTGTTTTCAAACGGCGTCGCCAGTAAGGATGCCGAGCAAGAGATTCAGGGTAATTTCAAAACATTTCTGGAAAGCAATCGTCAGGTTTTAGAGGTTACGTTCAAACAATGGGGATTGACCGACGGCGATTTTTCTTATTCCGACCTGATGAGTGGTATTCGGGACAAGGAATATAACACATCACCAAAATTCCAAAAGAAAATCAAAGAGGTTGCCCAGTATGTTGCGTACTATATGCGCCAACCGGACTTTGTAAATTCACTGCCGAATGCGCGGACAAACCTGCCCGATTTTGAAAAGGTTGAAAAGGGATTTGACGACGACCAGATTGACCCGCTGAAACTGGATTATTTCAAGCGCAATCATCGTGATTTGTTGGATACATTGAATAAAAAGTCCAAGGTTTATAGTGTATTCAAGACATATGACAATGGCAAGATTTCTAAGCCACTGGACGAAGCAAAAGAGAAAGTTGATTACGGCAACAAGGAATCTGACGACTATGTTCCGCCAAAGCGTGACGATGAATTGACCCCGTGGCAACAGTTGTCCAAGAATATTGGCGACACTTGGTCTGATTATATGGACAAGTACACCAAGTTCCGTGGCGACCGGTTGTATATGTCTGATTCAGCCAAGGCGATTGTCAAGGCACTGGACGATAAAAAGGTCAAAATGAAACCAACCGATGGGTTGGGTAAATTGGTTGAAAATACCGATGCGATAAAGACAAACCTGCTGTATAAATCGCCAACCGCGACAAAACATTTTGAATGGATGGCAAAAACACTAAAAGAATTGCAAACCACCATGCCCAAGGCGTTTAACGGCGCGTTGCAAAATGGGCGTCAGATGCGCGCGTTGGTGTCTGAATTGATTATGACCGCCGTTCGTGACGGAAAAATGGACGAGGCAAAATCCGCGATGGAGGTTTTGTCTGTCATCAAATACGGTTATACCACCAGCAAGATTATGGATGCCTTGGGCAAAGAAAACCTGACCGTGTTTTCCGATGGAAAATTATCATGGAATAAAAATCAAGGTGTTCAGTTTGTAACAAACGCCATGGACAAGAGTATCAAGGCCGCGTTTATGGGTATTGGATACGGCATCACAATCGTGGGCAACGCATACAACCTGCATGGCAGCAAGTTTAATCAGGCCACCGGCCGTATGAAACAGGCGCACGACGACTTTGTTCAGGCCAATAATGATGCGAAAAACAGAAAAATTGCCGAACGCAACATAGAAAACCCGCTGGCACAACAGCGGATTCAGGCCGAACAAACTGTGATGACACAAACGGGTATAACCGATGCGACATACGCCCAACACGAACAGGCGTATAACACCGCGAAAAATGACGCAACACAAAAACTGACGGCAATGAATGATGCCGACAGACGGTTAAAAGACGCCGACCAAAAATTGGAATCTTATGATGATTTGACGCAGCAAATAAACAGCGCGAATCAGGCATTACCCCAGATTCAGCAGGATTTACAACAGTTGCAAAATGCGCTGAACGACCCGAACACATATAACGGTATGCCACCACAGGCGGCAAACGCATTGGCAGTGGACATTCAGCGTCAAATTACAGATTTACAACAACAAGAACGCAATATTCAACAATCCCTGCCCCAGTTGCAACAACAGCAGCAACAGTTATTAGCCAATCCAGATATTCAAAGTGCATTGGCCAATCGTCCGACATATCAGGCGGACTTTAATGCCGCACAAGCGTCATACAATACCGCACAACAGTTGGCAGACCAGTTGGGCGATCCGGTGCATAAATTCAAAAACGCCAAAGATCGCGTTGATGAACTAAACCGCCAGATTGATACCCGCAATGACGAAATTGATAACTGGGACGATAAACACAAGGACAAATTCCAAGAACTGATGGCGTATTGGGATTTCTTGGAAACCGGCCGCAACACCCACACGGGCAACATGTATTCGTGGAGTTTGGGCAGTGCCAAAAAGAAACAGAAAAATTTCAACGGCAGCGCACTGTTCCAGCAATATCTGGCCGCGTATGGGCGTGTGGCATAACGCCCTTGCCTTTTTCAGTAATTTGTGGTATAATGCAGCGCATAACGACACCGCCAATGGCGGTGTTTTTTATTGCAAAAAATCAACCAACATAAAAGGAATTTATAATGGCACGAGTTTTACAAATTCGGCGTGGCAACGCGTCACAAAACGATAACTTTACAGGAATGGTGGGCGAAATCACAATGGATACCGACGCGAAAACCCTGCGCGTGCATGATGGCGAAACACTGGGCGGATTTGCACTGGCGCGGGCGGGCGATGGCGGTAGTGGCGATTTCGATATCGGTTCTGTATCAGACGAATTTTGGACAGCATTGTTTGCGCGTATGTCGTCGCGCGTGCCCGAAATGATGACATCGCCAGAAATCGCGATTACCAACACATCGGGGCAAGAATACATTTTTGATACCACGCGCACGCCAATATTTGCAAATGTCGTATTGCGCTGCAAATCCCCCGAATGTGGGTACAGCGCGGGCGACACGGTCGCATCATTTGGCATTGGTGCGCGCACGAATCCCGCGCCACTGACCTATGTGTCCACAGACGGCCTGCATTGCGTTCAAATGGTTGGCGGCGAAGCGTTCTGGGTTTCGCATCATGACACGGGAATTACGACAAAAATTACCCCCGAAAATTGGCGCGCAATGTTCAGAGTTTACTGTTGAAACGAATAAAATACTTTGCTATGCTGGCGCACATAGAAAAGAGGAAACAAATGTACATACTTGCATTAAACTGTGGGTCTTCGTCGTTAAAATATCAGGTTTTTGACGCAAATTCCAAGAAAGCCGTCGTTGGCGGTAATGTTGAAAAAATCGGCCTGCCGGGTTCTTTTGTCACCCAAAAATATCCAGACGGCACAAAACAACGCAAAGACACCGTTATGAAAAATCATGACGAAGCGTTGAATGTCGTCCTGTTTATGCTGCGCGAAGCGTCCATTGACCTGAACGAAATCAAGGGCGTTGGTCACCGCATCGTTATGGGGGGTGATAAATTCGCGTCGTCTGTGGAAATCACCGATGATGTTATAAAAACAATCGACAAATTGTCGCCATTGGCACCATTGCACAACCCACCTGCATTGATGGGTATCGTGACCGCGAAACAATTATTGCCAAATGCAAAACAGGTTGCCGTGTTTGATACTGCATTCCATCAAACAATGCCTGATTATTCATACCGCTATGCTGTGCCATCGGCATGGTACACGGAATTGGGTGTGCGTCGCTATGGATTTCACGGGACATCGCATTTGTATGTATCAAAACGCGCTGCTGCAATGTTGGGCAAACCCGCCGACCAGTGCAATCTGATTACTTTGCATATTGGTTCTGGGGCGTCCGCCACCGCAATCAAGAACGGTATTTCCGTTGATACATCAATGGGTATGACACCGACCGCCGGTCTGACCATGGGTACACGCCCAGGCGATTTGGACCCAGGCGCAGTTCTGTATGTTATGAACACATTGAAACTGACCCCTGATCAGATGCAGAAACATTTGAACAAAGATTCTGGTCTGATGGGGCTGACCGAATGTTTTGCCGATCGTCGTGACGTCGAAGAAAACAAGACCAGCAATGACAAGTGCCGCTTGGCCATTGATACCGAGGTGCACAATGTAAAAAAATACATTGGCGCATATATGGCTGAATTGGGTCACACAGACGCGTTGGTATTCACCGCGGGCGTTGGCGAAAATGACGATTACCTGCGTGAACGTTTCTGCACCGGATTGGAAAACTTGGGCATCAAACTGGACACAGAAAAGAATGCCAAGGCATTGGCGCGCAAGGGTGTTGACGAAGCCGAAATCAGCACACCAGACAGCCGTGTCAAAGTATTTATGGTTGCCACCAACGAAGAATTGGTCATTGTCGAAGACACATTGGCAATCATGAACGGCACATATAATCCAAATCATTTGAAAATGGATTATTCGTTCGCCCAACAGCACAAGACCAGATAATTTATTTACTGGTTTGCAACAAACGTCCCGTAATGGGACGTTTGTTTTTTATTACATTTATTATTTTGATTTGTTTAATATATCGCCCGATTTAATGTATTCGGGGGCATCTGATTTTAATTTTTGTCGGGCAAATTTAGCGTATTTCTTGGCATTTTTTGTGTTGCCAATCATACTGTAATATTCTGCGCGCGCCCAATCGCCACGGCCGTCATCATCGCCATATGCACGCGCCAACACCCAATACGTCAGTGGTGCGGGTGCGACCAGCAATGCACGCTTGCACAATTCAATGGCCTGTGCGGCATCGCCCGACTTATTACGTTCGGTCAAAACCAACGCCAACGCGGTCTGAATCTGGGGGGCATTGCCCGCCAATTTCAAACTGTGCGAATATGCGGTAACACTGTCGTCATAATGACCAAATTGGTATTCTATATCGCCCAATAATTCATAAAAATACGGATTGTCTGCGTGGCGCGATATCAATGTTTGTGTGCCAACGCGGGCAGCATCCAGATTGCCCGCCTGCATCGATGCAATGGCGCGGGCGTATATTGCCGCGTCTGATTTATCTGAATATGGGTACAGTTCGCGCACGCGCGTGGCAGTATCCAAATAGCCAATCAATTTTGCCTGAATTAAACGAAATTTTGCATCACGCGTGGCGGACGCCGCGGGGGCGGTGTAATTCAATTTCGCAATTCGGTCACGGACATTTTTCAATCGTTCAGTTGTCAGCGGGTGATTCACACGTGTCGGGTTCACACGCGATTCCGCCGCACCACTGATTTCACGCATTTGTTCAAAGACCTGAATAAATCCATTCGGATTTTGCCCCGCACGCACCATCAAATCCAACCCCATATTGTCGGCAATGCGTTCTTCGTCACGGGTAAATGCCAGCATAGATTGCTGGGCAACACCACTGGACCCCGCCAGCACCCCCGCCCCCAGCGACGGATTACCACCCGCCACCATCAGGCCGATTCCCAGTGCCTGAATCAACATTGCGCGCTGCATTTCTGCCGCCATACGCGACGACATTTGCGCCATATGCCCACCGATTGTATGCCCCAGTTCGTGCGCGATTACCGCCTGTAATGCGTCGGGGGATTTTATCTGGGTCAACAAACCGGTATAAATATACACATCGTCGCCCCCCATAACAAACGCGTTGAAATCATCATCGCGCACAATATGCACGCGCAGGCGGTTGTCTGGGATTTCAGCCGCAGTGGCAATGGGGCGCACCAATTCGGTCACCACGCGTTCTATTTCTGTATCGTTTATCAGCGACACCGCATGCGCGCCCGTCGCAAAAAATATTGATAATAAACAAACAAATATCTTATGCACCTTGCTGTGTCCTGCGGTTAAATATAAACATTAAATCACGCGCCCATGGGGTCGGTTCGTCCATATCGCGCGCCGCGGCCGACGCCAATCGGAATAAATCACGATGTTCGCGCCAATCAGCAAAGTGATAATTTATCCACCCGCTTTGGCGTGTACCAATCAGTTCCCCTGTACCGCGCATCATCAAATCTTGTTCGGCGATTGTGAAACCGTCATCTGTGTCGCACAGCACAGACAGGCGGCGCATGCCGTTCTCGCTGGTGCTTTTACCATACAGCAAAATACAATACGATTGTGCATTGCCGCGTCCGACACGGCCACGCAACTGGTGCAACGCCGCCAACCCAAACTGTTCGGCGTTTTCAATTACTATAATTGTGGCACGGGGGACGTCAATTCCAACCTCTATGACCGTGGTGGCGACCAAGATTGACATATCAGAATCATTGTCGGCAAAACGCGCCATGGTTGCGTCACGCTGCTTTTTATCCATCTGGCCATGAACCAGACCCGCCGTTGGGAAAAATTCCCGCAAATATTCGTATCGGGCGGTTGCCGCCGCGGCCCCACCATCGTCACTGTCTGCGACCAATGGGCACACCCAAAATACTTTTGCCCCCGTGGCAATTTGCGCTTTCAGGCGCGTCACCAAATCGGCAATTCGTGCCGTCGGCAATTTAGTTGTGATTATGGGCAGACGTCCCGCCGGCTTTTCATTTATAACCGATACATCCATATCACCATATATTGTCATGGACAGCGTACGCGGAATTGGTGTTGCCGACAACGCCAACATATCTGGGTTTTCGCCCTTGGCACGCAGGGCCTCGCGCTGGGTGACGCCAAAGCGATGTTGTTCGTCAACAATGACCAATCCCAAATCACGGTATTCCACATCGTCTGAAAACAGCGCATGCGTGCCAATCACCAACCGCGTACGCCCAGAACGCAAAGATATCAATTTTTCGCGACGCGATGCCCCCTTGTCCCGACCGGTCAAGATATCACATACAATACCGATTTTGTCGCACATTGGTTTCAATTTAGCATAATGTTGCATCGCCAACGCGTCCGTTGGTGCCAGCATTGCCGTTTGCGCGCCAAATTCCGCCATGCGCACCGCCGCCGCTAATGCAACGATGGTTTTACCGCTGCCCACATCACCCTGAACCAGACGCATCATCGGCACGTCCGCCGACATATCGGTAAAAATATCATCAATCGTACGTTTTTGCGCCCCCGTCAAATCAAACGGTAATGTGGCATAGAACTTTTCCAATAAATTGTATTTCTGGGGACGTACCGTGCGACGATTACGCGGGTCGTGCCGATGGCGACGGCTGATTGCGATTGCGGTCTGGTGCGCCAATAATTCCCAATACGCCAATTTAACAATGTATTTTGAATTTGGGCTCAAATCCGCGTCGTCTGTGGGATAATGCACGTGTGCCAGCGCGTCAAAAAATTCGCGCGTATCAGAATCCGTTTCGCCCATCATCTTGTCCGGCAATGCGGCAAAAATTTGGTCGCGCACGGCGGCGAATGTTTTCTGGGTCAACCCTTCGCCCGATGGATATATTGCCTGCGTCTGGGGAATTTTTCCCGCGTTTTGTATTTCTTCGATAAAATCAGGGTGATTTATAGTTGCGCGTGCGGATTTTTCTAATTTGCCACTGACCATGCGCCATGCGCCAATCGGTAATTTTTCCAACCAATAATCCAAAAACCGCGTATTAAAGAACTGTAATACAACCGTCGCGCCAGTTTTGTCGGCACAAACAACCTGTGTCGGGGCACGGCGTCCACGAAACACGCCCCCACGACGATGCGATTTAACCAACAATGGAATAGTCAGGGTTTCGCCCGCAGTGGCATCTGCCACACATTCGGTAACACCGCGCGC